>CAIYQJ010000058.1 GCA_903928275.1 uncultured Chloroflexota bacterium | reverse complement strand
GTCATCGCCGACCTCGAACCCGCGGTGCTCGCCGCCGGTCACGGCCTGCCGCTGGCGGGACCCGGGACGGCCGCCGCGGTCCGCGCGTTCGCCGAGCGGACGATGCGGGATCGGTGAGGCGCGCCCGTACCCGGCGCCACGCCCGATCCAGCCCGACAGGACAGGCCGCGCTCACGAATGGACCGCCTGCCGCACCCGGAGGGATCCGAACACGCACGGACAACCATCGATGAATCACCCGGATTCGCCCGGAAGATCTCGGTCAAGCCGAGCCGAGGCACGTTACGCTCCGCGCATCGACCCCTGAGATCCGAGCAGAGACCTCATCGAGCCATGCACGTCGGACTCATCGTCGGCATCGGGCCGGCCGCGACGGACCTCGAAGAACGGTTCCTGATCGCCACCCTGGCGGCGCGCGGGGTCGACCTCGACCGCGCGCCGACACGCCGACGCTGCTGCGCAACCAGCCGTTCGGTGATGCGGATGCCAAGGTTGCGATCAGCCGCCGCCTGCAGGGCCACCTCCAGGCTGCGGGCGCCCTCGCGATCGCCGCGACGTCGATCGCCGGCCACTTCTGCATCGACGCCTTGGCGGTCGAGTCGCCGCTGCCGGTCATCGACATGCTCGCCGAGGTGGATCACCGGGTCGAACGCGAAAGGCTCCGTCGCGTGGGGATCATCGGCACGCGAGCCGCGATGGAGGCATGACTCCACGGTGCCGTGCGGCACGCCGACGTCGTCGCTCCCCCGGCGGACGTGCTTCTGCGGGTCCGCGACGCAGGCACCGCGATGGCCGTCACGGGCACCGTCACAGGGGCGCAGCGCGAGCTCTTCTTCAGCGCCACCCGCCTGCTCGTCGAAGAGCGCCCGAGGGGCGTGGGGCGCACGCTGCCCGCCGGGTCGTCCGCCCCCACCGGGGCGCGTCGACCCACGCGCTCCCGGTCAGAGATCCCGCAGGAACCTCGTCACCGCGTCCGCGAAGCCTGCCGGGTCATCGACGTGGATGGCATGCCCCCCATCGAGCACCTGTAGCCGGGTGTTCGGCCGCCGCGAGGCCATCTCCTCGACCGCGGCCTGCGTCGTCACTCTGCTGTCGCGCCCGCGGAGCAGCAGGGCGGGGCAGGTGGTGGCGAGCCAGTCGTCCCAGTGGTCACCTGAGATGCACTTCCCAGACTCCACGATGTCCCGGGGGTCGAAGGCCAGGCCCCACCCGTCACGGGTGTGCCGGAACGAGTCCTGTAGGTACGGGAGGAACCGCGGCCCGACCCACTCGACGAGCGCCTCGCGGGTCGCGAACCGGCCCTCCCACGCCAGCACGAAGGACAGGTCGTCCCAGACCTCGGCGCCGATGTCCTCCACGACGAGGCCGCGGGCCCTCTCGGGGTGCCGAGCGGCGAACTGGTAGGCGTTGACCCCGCCGAGCGAGTTGCCGAGCAGGACGGCCTCGCTCAGGCCGAGGTGGTCGACGAACGCCTCCAGGTCGGCGATGTAGTCGTCGCGCGTGTAGGTCGGCGCGTGATCCGAATCTCCGTGGCCGCGCTGGTCGAGAGCGACGACCCGCCACTCGGGCGCCAACGCCGCAGCCAACGGCCTGAAGGTCGCCGCCTCCATGAAGTGCGCGTGAAGCGCGACGAGCGCGCGACCGTCGCCACCCGCGTCCAGGTACGAGAAGGTGAGTCCGTCGTGGCGGAACTCGCGTCGGTCCATCCCCCGAGGCTGCAAGACTGCCTTCATCGCGCCCACGACGCTACGCGCCTGGAGGTCCGCCGGGAGCGGCCGGTGGTGGTGGGCTGCTCGGATAGCCGAGGGCGCGCTTGGCCGTCTCGAACTCGTCGAGCGAGATGTCGCCACGGGCGAAGCGCTCGCGCAGGATGTCGAGCGGCTCAGGACGCGCGGGCGACGGCGTCACGTACGACCCGGGCGCTGGCGGGGTGGCGGGCGGGTGCGTCAGACGGCGGGACGTCACTTCCCTGCTGACGAAGTAGACGACCACCCCGACGAGGACGAGGACGAGCAGCGGCCACAGCCAGCCACCACCGCCCATGTGCCATCCGTATCCCATCGTCGCGCTCCTGCTCGGTCGGATCCCTGTCTGCCGTGGGTGGACTCTAGTCCGGTCTGGCGGAAGGTGTCGTCAGGGGGTCGTCTCGGGCCTGCTCCCCGACGGCCACTGACACGCGGCCACGACCGACGCGACCAGCGAGGCATCCAGGCCGTCGCCCCCGGTGCCGAGCGTCTGGGCGGCGCCCTCTGCGAGCTGGAGCTGTGGATCCGTTCGCACCGATCCGGAGGTCCTGCTGGACGGCCGCGCGCGAGGCCGCGGCAGAGGGTCGGGGGGCCGCGACCGGCAGGAAGAACGCGACGGCGAGTCGAATGACGAGCGAGGGCCCGATCGTCACCCGGACGGATCTAGGACGAAGCCTTCCTTCCGCGCCGAAGAAGCCGCCGGACCACGAACGTCGCCAGCACGCTCATGAGGATGCTCGCCACGACCGGCGCCCACTCCGGGGGTCGGCCCTTGCGGCCGCTTCGCATGGCCTCCACGTCGAGGAAGACGCCGAGGCAGGTCGGGCAGCGCCACGACCCGCCACGTGCCCGCCGCCCCATCGGCTCCATCGCCGCCGCGTCCTTCGGCCACAGCCACGACGTCGCCGTCTCGACGACACCGGCGCCGTTGCGGGCGACGCTGGCGTTCGCGCCGCGCCCTGACCCGGGTGGGGTCGCGACGAGATGCCTCCGCAGCGCCGTCCGGGCATCGATGACGCGGGGGACAAGGGGGTTGCGTTGCAGTGGAGTATACGTATACTCCTACGTATGGTTACGCAGCCTGCCAGGAGCTACGATGCCGACGTGCCGAACAAGACGATCTACGTCTCCGACGGGGACCTCCCGATGTTCCAGCGCGCCCAGGATCTTGCCGGCGGCAACCTCTCGTCGGCGATCGCCAGCGCCCTGCGCCGATACGTCGACGTGGAGGAGGGACGACGAGAGGGCTTCGATGAGGTCGTCGTCCGCGTGGGGCCCGGTCGCGGCCGCAAGGTCCGGTTCACCGGCATCTTCCTCGGGGAGTGGGTCGACGCGTCGCAGAACCGCGTCGAGACCTTCCGCGTCTATCGTGGCCGGACGGGCAAGTTCGTCCTCCACATCGCGCGCAGCCCCGACTACACGATGGTCGACAGCCAGGGCAAGCCGGTCGGCTGGCGTGCGTACCTCGGCCTCCAGTGGGACGTCAGCTACGGGAGCGCCCCCGGCGAGTCGACGCTCGAGGTCGTCGAGTCGCTCGACCTGCTCCGCCAACGGATCCCGCCGCAGCTCTATGACATGGTCGCCGGCTCTGCACAGCAGCCTCCCGTCGAGGATCTCGACATCTGACCCTCGCCCTCGTCGCGCGGCCCGTCAGGGCGGTGTCTCGTGAGCGCCTCGGGGTCGCCCCTCGGGATCCGAGCGATCGGCCTGCGCAAGGCGTACGGCGCGCAGGTCGTGCTCGACGGGATCGACATCGACGTCCCGGTGGGCACGGTCTACGCGCTGCTCGGGCCGAACGGTGCCGGCAAGACCACCGCCGTCAACATCCTGTCGACGCTGATCCCGGCCGACGGCGGCTCCGTGGAGGTCGCGGGCCACGACGTCGCTCGTCATCCGGACGCGGTCCGGGCCGCGATCGGCGTCACGGGCCAGTTCTCGGCGGTCGACAGGTTCCTCACCGGCCTGGAGAACCTGGTGCTGATGGCCGACCTGCGGCACCTCGGCAAGGACGAGGGCCGACGGCGGGCGGCGGCCCTGCTCGGCCGATTCGACCTCGTCGATGCCGCGCGGAGGCCGGTCTCGACCTGGTCAGGAGGCATGCAGCGCCGGCTGGATCTCGCGATGACGCTCGTCGGCGATCCCCGGGTCATCTTCCTCGACGAGCCCACGGCTGGTCTGGATCCGCGCAGCCGCCGCTCCATGTGGCAGGTGATCCGCGAGCTCGTCGGCGCCGGAATCACCATCTTCCTCACCACGCAGTACCTCGAGGAGGCGGATCGCCTCGCCGACCGGATCGCGGTCCTCGACCACGGCCGGCTGGTCGCCGAAGGCACCCCGTCGGAGCTCAAGCGCCTGGTCCCCGGTGGCCACGTCCGGCTCGAGTTCGCCGACCGCGACGCGATGGAGGCGGCCGCCCGCATGTTCCAGGGCGCTTCGCGTGATGACGAGTCGCTCGCCCTGCTGGTCCCGAGTGACGGCGGCATGAGCTCTCTGCGCTCCGTGCTCGACCGGCTGGAGGGGGCGTCGATCGGCGTCGAGGGTCTCTCGATCCGCACGCCCGACCTCGACGACGTCTTCCTGTCCCTCACGGGCCACCCTGACCCCCTGGAAGGAGCCGCGTGATGACCGCGTATCCGCATGCCTGAGCGACTCGGCCACCATGCTGCGGCGGGACCTCCGCCACATGCGCCGCTATCCCTCGTTGACGCTCTTCGTCGTCGGGAGTCCGGTCGTCCTCCTGCTCCTCTTCGTCTTCGTGTTCGGCGGGACGCTCGGTGCGGGGCTGGGCGGCATGTCCGGAGGTCGTGCGGCCTACGTGGCGTATGTCGTCCCCGGGATCCTGCTGGTGACCGTGGCCGCAGCCGCACAGGGCACGGCGATCTCGGTCGCCATGGACATGACCGAGGGCATCGTCGCGCGCTTCCGCACGATGGACATCTCCCGGACGTCGGTGCTCACCGGCCACGTCGCCGGCAGCGTCGTCCAGACCACCCTGGCGATCATCGCCGTCATGGCGGTCGCCCTCCTCATCGGGTTCCGGCCCACGACGGGTCCCGGGTCGTGGGTCGCCGCAGGAGGGCTGCTCGCCCTCGCGACGCTGGCCATCACCTGGCTCTGCGTGGCGCTCGGCCTGTCGACCCGGAGCGTCGAGACCGCCAGCAACCTTCCGATGCTCCTCATCCTCGTGCTGTTCCTCGGCAGCGGGTTCGTGCCCACGCAGACGATGCCGGACGGCCTCCGCTGGTTCGCCGAGAACCAGCCCTTCACGCCGATCATCGAGACGCTGCGCGGCCTGCTGCTCGGGACTCCGATCGGCGACAGCGCTGCGATCGCGGTGGCCTGGTGCGTGGCGATCGCCGTCCTCGGCTACCTGTGGGCACGGAAGCTCTACGAACGCGATCCCGCCCACCGGTAGTCTCTGGCGAGCCGCGAGGCGCCGCCCGTTGCTCTGGCGCGCCCGGAGGGCGTCGAGCGCGCACTGGACGACCAGGACAGGCGCCTGCACGCGAACGACGATCGTGCTCGATCCGGCGGGTCAGAGGCCCGCGAGGATGCCCTCGAACTCCCGGGTGAGCGCCGCCCGATCGGACGTATCGAGCCACGTCGACTCGATCCCCTCGAGCGCGAGCCGCCCCAGGTCGGTGACGTCCCACGAGTAGGCGGCAGCCACGCGTCGGTACTCGCGCCCGAGGTCGAGGTCCGCCATGGCCGGATCGTCGGTGTTGATCGTCACGAGCAGGCCGGCGTCCCGCATCCACGCCAGCGGGTGCTCCTCCAGTGACCGGAAGCGGTTCGCGATCACGACGTTGCTGGTCGGACACACCGTGAGCGGGATGCGCTCTCTCGCGAGCCGGTCGACGAGGCCCGGGTCCTCGATGACGGCGACGCCGTGGTCGATCCGCTCCGCGCCGAGGGCGTCGACGGCGATGCGGATGTTGTCGGGCCCGCAGCCGACTGCCTCGCCTGCGTGGCAGGTCCGGCGCAACCCGGCCTTTGCAGCCTCGTGGAACGCCGGGCGATACGCGCGGAGATCCACGCCCAGCTCGGTGGAATCCGCGCCCACGCCGATCACTCGCTCGGCCCGCCCGGACCGGTGGAGCGCCGCCAGCCGGTCCACGAGCTCCAGCCCGGCCTCGGGTCCGTAGGCGCGGTCGATGCCGGCGATCAGCATGCACCGGACGCCGCTCTCCGCCTCGGCGCTCACGATGCCCTCCGTGAGCCCGTCGACGATCTCCCCGAGGTCCTGGCCGTCGGCCATGTGGCGCGCCGGAGTGAAGAACATCTCGCGGTATCGGAGACCGTGGTCGGCCGCATCGATCAGCGATTCGTAGGCGATCCGGGACCAGTCATCCCGGGTGGCGAGCAGCTCCTGGATGAGCCAGAAGATGGCGAGGAACGAGTCGAGCGAGTCGTAACGGTACAGCAGCTCCGGGTCGTCGACGGGCAGCGTCCGCCCGGACTTGCGGGCCAGCTCGGCGACGGTCGCCGATCGAACCGTCCCCTCGACGTGGCAGTGCAGCTCGACCTTGGGGATGAGGTCGAACGCGTCGCGGGCGACGTCCTGGGTCATCGCACCCTCCGTTGCTTGACTCGGTCCCCCGGCGATGATGGTCGCTCGGCCGACCGACGGGAAGCCCGCGTGGCAGCGCTGCCGGGCGGGCCTCGCCGGCCGGCTGGGTCAGGCGCGGACCGTGAAGAGCGGTGCCCCGAGCATCGCCACATCGACCTCGATGCCGAGCCCGGGACCCGTCGGCACGGGGCCGCGTCCCGCCGACGAGCGGGGCGCATACCCGGCCACGTGCTCCATGGTCCAGTCGTTCATGAACGACACGGCGAAGAGCGCCTCCGGCGGCGTGCCGGCGGCGAGATGGCTGACGGCCGCGGTGACGATGTCGCCGCCCCAGCTGTCCTCGATCATGAGGCGCAGGCCGAGCTTGACGGCCGCGTCCCGGATGAGGCGCGCCCGCGTGAGTCCGCCGACGCGCCCGATCTTCAGGTTGATCTGGTCCATGGCGTCCGCCGCGACGGCGCGAACGAGCACGCCGAGATCCGTGATGCACTCGTCGAGCACCATCGGAAGCGTGCACAGGCGACGGACGCTCAGGCACTCCTCGAGCGTGGGGCAGGGTTGCTCGAGTCGAAGGCGCTCATGCCTGCCCAGCAGGCGGGCGGCGATGATGGCGTCCTGGCGGCGCCATGCGCCGTTGGCATCGGCGACGAGGGCGTCCTCCTCGCCGATCGCAGCGACGACGGCCTCGACCCGTGCCGCGTCCTTCTCGGGAGCGTCTCCCACCTTGAGCTGGAAGTGGTGGATCCCCTCGCGCCGCTGCTCCTGGACGAACGCCACCATCTCGGCGGGCGGGCCCATCGGCACGGCCACGTAGAGGGGCAGGTCGGTCTGAAGCACTCCGCCGAGGAGGGACGCGATGGGCATCCCCGTGACCTTCCCGAGGACGTCCCAGCACGCCATGTCCAGGGCGCTCTTGGCGTACCCGTGACCACGGAGCGTCCGGTCCATCCGCTCGCCCACGGCCGCCAGGTTGGAGGCGTCGAGGCCGAGCAGCGCCGGCGCGAGCTCCTTCAACGCGGCGCGCGCTCCGCCGCCGAACGCCGGAAGGTAGGTCGCCCCGAGAGGACACGCCTCGCCGAAGCCCGTGACGCCCGCGCGGGTGGTGATCCGCACGACGGTGCTCGGAAGGCGGTTGACGATGCGTCCGCTCGACATCACGTAGTCGCCGTGGGCGTAGGTGAGCTCGTAGCCGTACACGTCGACTCGCTCGATCCGGGTCGCAGACGCATCCACCGCGTGGTTCCTCCTGCCTGGATCCGGCGCGCTGATCAGATCCCCGCGTGCTCGGTGCGCGAGATGATCTCGTTCTGCAGCGACGCCGAGAGGTCACAGAAGTAGTCGCTGTAGCCCGCGACCCTGACGATGAGGTCGCGATGCTCGTCGGGATGCGCCTGCGCCTCCCGCAGCGCGTCGGCCGAGACGACGTTGAACTGCACGTGGTGGCCGCCAAGGCGGAAGTACGTCCGGATCAGGCTCGCGAACCTGTCGGTCCCTCCGTCGCCATCGACGAGACCGGGGCTGAGCTTCATGTTGAGGAGCGTGCCTGCGGTCCTCGCGTGGTCCATCTTGGCGGCCGACCGGATCACCGCGGTCGGCCCGAGACGATCCATCCCCTGCGATGGCGAGATCCCCTCCGATAGCGGTTGGCCTTCCCCGCGGCCGTCCGGCGTGGCGCCCGTCACCGAGCCGAAGTAGACGTGGGAGGTCGTTGGCAGCATGTCCACCCCGTACCTGCCGCCCCGTCCGTTCGGTCGGCCATCCACCATGCCGACGAACGCATCGAAGGCCATCCGCATGAGCTCATCCGCACCGTCGTCGTCATTGCCCCACTTCGGCGAGCGATCGCGAAGGAGGTCGCGCATCGGAGCGCCCTCTGCGAAGTCGCCGGCAAGGGCGGTGAGCAGCGCGTCCATGCTGAACGTGCGTCGCTCGTAGACGTGCGTCCGCAGGGCGGCGAGGCTGTCCGTGAGGGTCCCGATCCCGACGCCCTGGATGTACGACGTGTTGTACCGCGCGCCTCCGGCGTTGTAGTCGATGCCGCGGGCGATGCAATCGTCGATGACCAGTGAAAGGAACGGCGCGGGCATCTCGCGTGCGAAAAGCCCCTCGATGAGCGCGTTGCCCCGCAGCTTGATCTCCACGAAGTGTCGGAGCTGTGTCTCCCACGCGCCGAACAGCGCGTCGAAGGTCGGGAAGGAGCGCGCGTCCCCTGTCCGGGGACCGAGCTGGGCGCCCGTCCGCGGATCGACGCCGTCATGCAGCGTGAGCTCGAGGACCTTCGGGAGGTTGAAGTAGCCGGTGAGGATGTACGCCTCCTTGCCGAAGGCCCCGGTCTCGACGCAGCCGGACGTGCCGCCCTCACGCGCGTCCTCGACGCTCTTCCCGGCCCTGAGGAGCTGCACGACGACGCCATCCGCGTTGAAGAGGGCCGGGTAGCCGTAGCCCTTTCGGATCACATCACAGGCCGCGCGGAGGAAGACCTCGGGCGTCTGGCGTGAGACCTGCACGTTCGGGCTGGGCTGCACGAGGTGCATCTCGTCGATCACCTCGAGCAGCAGGTAGGAGACGTCCCCCACTCCGTCGGTGCCGTCCCGATGCAGCCCCGCCAGGTCGATGTCGGCGAAGTCGGTGTACGTGGCGCTCTCCGCGTTCGTCACGCCGACCTTCGGGGGCGCCAGCTGGTTGTTGAACTTCACGAAGAGACAGCCGAGCAGCTCCTTCGCCTGCTCCCGCGTGAGCGTGCCCTTCTCGAGCCCGTCCCTGTAGAAGGGCTCGAGGTGCTGGTCCAGGTGGCCCGGCGAGAACGCGTCCCAGCCGTTCAGCTCGGTGATCACGGCGAGGTGGGTGAACCAGTACATCTGGAGCGCTTCCCAGAAGTCGCGCGGCGCACGCGCGGGCACCCGCTCGCAGACCGCCGCGATGCGTTCCAGCTCTGCACGCCGGGCAGGGTCCAGCTCCACCGACGCCATCTCCCGGGCGCGCGCCGCGTGTCGCTCCGCGAACAGGATCGCTGCGTCCGCCGCGATCGCCATCGCCCGCAGCTCCTCCAACCGGGAGCCCGCCAGCGGATCGGCTATCGGGTCCAGGCGCTCGATCGTGCGCTCGACGTCCGCCTTGAGATCGAGCAGGCCCCTGGCGTAGAGCTTCCCGTCCGCCGCCGTGTGACCGGGGGCGCGTTGCTCCATGAACTCGGTGAAGATGCCCGCCTCGTAGGCTGCATGCCAGTCGGGGGGGAGCAGGGCGAAGATGCGGTCGCGCAGGCTTCGGCCGCGCCAGTACGGGATCACCTCGGTCTCGTAGGCAGCGATCGTGTCCGGGGAGACGCGGTAGCCCGTCTTCTCGCGCGAGTCCAGCACCCGCAGGTCGTTGATGCTGTGGCACGTGAGCTCCGGATAGAGCGGCGTCGCCTTGGCGACCGGACCGCGCTCGCCGACGATGAGCTCGTCGCTCTCGATCGCGATCGTCTTCTGCTGGCACAGGTGCCGGAAGGCGAGCGCACGCAGGACGGGCACCGAGTGCCTGCCCAGCTGATCCCGGTAGAACTCCGTCATCAGGAGCGAGCGCTCATGGGTGACCGAGGGCTGCGCGGCGAGGCTCCGCGCGCGCAGCCGCTGGACGCGTGCGTTCACCTCATCCTCCGATCCTGACGTCAAGGTCGAACCTGCGCAGCAGGGCGGCGGCCTTCTCGACGGCTTCGGCCGGCGGCGTCTCCACCTCGCCCAACCGGTCGATGCGGCCGACGCGCGCGGACTTCTGTGCCCCCAGCCGATGGTACGGCAGGAGGTGGAGGCGACGCGTGTGCCGCAGGCCGGCCGCGAGGCGACCGACGGCTTCCAGGTTCGCCGTGTCGTCGTTGTGGCCGGGCACGAGGGGCAGGCGAAGCCAGACCGTGGCCCGCGTCTCGTCGAGCATCCGAAGGTTGCGCAGGATCGGTTCGAGCGGCACTCCCGTGTACCGGCGATGTCGGTCCGGATCGAGGACCTTGAGGTCGAAGAGGAAGAGGTCGGTGACCTGTGCGACCGTCCGCAGGACCGCGGGTGATGCGAAGCCGCTCGTGTCGACCGTCGTGTGGAGCCCACGGCGTTGCGCATTCGCAAGGCAGGCGACGAGGAAGCCCGGCTGGAACAGCGGCTCCCCGCCCGAGAATGTGATCCCCCCGCCCGACTCGTCGTAGAAGGGCCGATCACGTTCGACCGCCACGAGCACCTGGTCGACGCTGAGCGTGCGGCCGACCAGCTGCCGTGCGCCGGTGGGGCACGCGTCGGCGCAGCGGCCACACCGCAGGCAGCGCGCGGGATCGGGCAGGTTGGGGCCCGCCGCGAGATCCTGTGGGCAGGCAGCAGCGCACGCCCCGGACTCACGGCACCGCGAATCGAACACCCGGATCTCGGGCAGGCCCGCCATGCTCTCCGGGTTATGGCACCACAGGCAGGAGAGCGGGCAACCCTTGAGAAACACCGTGGTGCGGATCCCGGGGCCGTCGTGAATCGAGAAGCGCTGGATGTCGAAGCAGATGCCGGTGACGGGGACCGACCGGGCCGTGCGCGCATCCGGGTCCGGACGGGGAGCCGACCGCGCAGGATCTCGCCGCTCGAGCGGCAGGCGCGACGCCGTGGACGACTGCGTGACCGTCTCCTTTGAGCCTGTGTGCGTTGCTGAGGAGATAGTAGACGCGGCGACCGGTCCAGGAGAGCGTGGGTCGTGGG
>CAIYQJ010000057.1 GCA_903928275.1 uncultured Chloroflexota bacterium | reverse complement strand
GGGGCGGAGATGGCGCTGCCGCAGGCCGCGAGGACGGTCGCGACGAGCGCCGCCGCTGCCATGGCGCGGACGCCGGGCAGGCGCCGAGCGGTGAAGACGGCGCGTGGGCGCCGAACAGGGGATGCCACGAACGGACCTCGTGCAGGGGCCAGGAGAGAGACAAAGACCCGCCGGTGGGGCGGGTCGCACGAGGTCAGCCGGTCGTCTTCATGGTCGCCTACCCCTCTTGCGCGAAGGTTCGGACGTCACCACGCGGCCGGCGACCGGACTGAGGCCCCTGGGGCCATCACCGTAGCGCGACTGTGCCGGCTTCTCACCGGACTTCGCGACCGCGTGACGTCGTTCTGTGACCCGTCGAGAGTAGCACAGCGATCCGGGGCGCCGGCGACCCACGCAGCCGTGGGATGCGCGTCCGCAGCCCCATCCCGACGAGCGGGCGAGACCCGCGGTCAGACGGCGATGGACGAGCGCTCGGCCGGGAGGAGGTCGACCTGCGCGTGCTCGGGGAGCATCGGCCCGAGCATCTTCTGGAGCGCGAGGAGGTGGACGCAGCTGTGCCAGCTCTCGAAGAAGTGGCAGGTGCAGCCCCACGAGTCGCCCTCGAGCGTCACGCGGTGGGTGTCGTTGTCCCCGCGGAACGTGAGCGCGAAGCTCTCGAAGGTCACTCGATCGGGCTCTCGCGAGTAGCGATTGGCCTTCTCCACCTTGCCGATGAGAGAGCTGTGCATCGCTGACATCCCTCCGTCATGCTGCGGCGCTGGGGGTGCGCCGCCCGGGTCGTCCGCGCGCCCGCCAGGGCACTGGACGTTCCGGTAACGATACGCCTCCGGGCCCATCCTCACCAGCCGAGCCCCGTCGTCGCCGGCTCGCGAGGACGCGCGTTGGACACGAGCCGGCGGCCACGTCAGGCGCCCCGGACGAGAGCCTCCCCGACCGCGATCGCCGCGTCCGCGAGCTCCTGCGACGTGGACTCCGTGTAGACCCGGACGAGCGGTTCCGTGCCGCTCCAGCGGACGAGGAGCCACGAGCCGTCGTCAACGCGCCACTTCATGCCGTCGCCCGTCGTGAGCACCTGCGTCCTCGTGAACGGGTGGCCCCCGAACCCGGCCGGCGCGCGCTCGGTCAGCGCGGTCTTCAGGCGGTCCTTGAACGCCGCGTAGCCCCCACGATCCACGTGGATGTCGAGCCGCTGGTAGAAGCTCCCGCCGGCGATCTCGTGCAGATGGGCGATCGCCCGCGACGCCGGCCATCGACCGGCCTCTCGCTCGCGCAGGAAGAGGTCGAGCAGCATGAGATCGGCGTAGATGCCGTCGCGCTCCGGCAGGTGCATGCCGAACCCATACCCGCCGGACTCCTCGCCGCCCATCATAGCGTCGGTCTCGATCATCCTCGGGCCGACGTACTTGAAGCCGACCGGCGTCTCGTGGACGGCGACGCCATAGAACTCTCCGAGGCGCTCGGCCATCGAGGTCGTGTTCACGCTCTTCACGACGTCCTGGCGCATCCCGCGGTGCTCGAGCATGTAGTACATGAGGAGGCCGAACGCCTCGAGCTGGTGGATGAAGACACCCCGCTCGTCGGCGGCTCCCGCGCGGTCCGCATCGCCGTCGAGGAGGAGCCCCAGGTCGTAGCCGCCGGACGCGATGATCCCGAGGGCCTCGTCGATGTTCGGCCGGATGGGCTCGGGGTTCACGCCGCCGAAGTACGGGTTGCGCTCGCGGTGGATCTCGTCGACGCGGATCCGCCCGCCCTCGAGGAGACGCGAGATCCAGCCGGCGCCGGCGCCCCACATGGGCTCGACGAGGATGCGGACGTCGGCCGCCTTCAGCGCGTCGAGGTCGAGGGTGCGGCGCACGAAGCGCTCGTAGCCCGGGTACGGATCGAAGCGCTCCACGAGGCCGGCGGCCTCGGCGTCGGCGAAGGGCCGCCGCGGGATCGCGGTCCCGCCGTTCGTCGCGATCGTCGCCTCGAGCGTGGCGAGGATCTCCGGGCCGGCCGCCGCGCCGGTCGGGGACTTCACCTTGAACCCGTTGTCCGTCCACGGGTTGTGGCTCGCCGTGATGACGACGCCGGCGGCCGCGCCACGCTCGACGACCTCGAACGAGGACATCTGGGTGGGGACAGCGCGCGCCGCGAACGCGACGGAGATGTCGTGCGCGAGGAGGACCTCGGCGGCGGCGGCGGCGAAGTCCTCGCTCGCGAAGCGGCGGTCGTATGCGACCACGACGCCCCGCGCCTGCTCGCCGCGGTCCACCACGTAGCGCGCCACGCCGTGGGCGCAACGGCGCACGTTCTCGAACGTGTACTCGTCGGCGACCTTGGCGCGCCACCCGTCCGTCCCGAACACGATGTGCGTTGGCGCGGGGACCTCGGCGATGATCGTCACGAACCCTCCTCGGCGGCGTGTCGCGCAAGCTCTTCGGCGATCGTCCGCACGTCCTGCGACCGGTCGGTGGCGCAGACGAGGACGGCATCCGGCGTGTCGACCACGATGGTATCCCGCAGGCCGATCGTCACCACGAGCCGGCCGTCCGCGAGGACGAGCGTGCCCGACGACCCGATGTCCCGGCGGGGCCCGAAGCCCACGGTGCCGGAGGCGTCGGTCCCGTCGGCGTCGCCGCCCCGGGCACCATCCCGGCCCTCCTGCGCCGCCGCCGCCACGAGCGCGTCGCGGATCGCGGCCCAGCTGCCGAGGTCGCTCCAGCCGACGTCCGCGGGCAGCACGCGGACACGGCCGGCGGCCGCCGCGGGCTCCATGACCGCGTAGTCGATCGAGGTGCGCCGGACCGACGCGTACGCGTCCGCGAGGCCGCCCGCCGCTCCCGCCGCCTCCGCGTCGAGCCCGGCCGCGACGGTCGCGAGGATGTCCGGGGCGTGCGCGGCGAGGGCGTCCCGGATCGCCGAGCGACGCCACGCGAAGATCCCCGCGTTCCAGGCGGCCGGTGGATCCCCCGCGAGCAGGGCCCTCGCCGCCTCGGCATCGGGCTTCTCGACGAACCTGCGGACCGCGAGCGCGTCCACGCCGCCCTCGGAGTCCACGCGCCTTCCGGGGACGATGTAGCCGTAGCCGGTCTCGGGACGCGCGGGCAGGATCCCGAGCGTGTAGAGCGCGCCGCCGTCGCCCTCCCGCCCGGCGAGCGCGGGGACGGCCGCGAGGACCGCCCGGAACCCGGCCGCGTCGGCGATAGCGTGGTCGGCGGGCAGGACGACCATGACCTCGTCGTCGGGCCGATCGATCGCGAGCGTCGCGAGCGCGACGGCCGCGGCCGTGTTCCGGCCCGTAGGCTCGGCGACGACGTTCGCCGCGGGCAGCTCGGGGAGGATCTCGCCGACGATGCCCGCGTAGCGCGCGTCCGTGACCACGTAGACGTCGCCCGACCCGACGAGCGGGGCGAGGCGATCGACCGTCCGCCGCAGGAGGGTCTCGCCTCCGAGCAGGGGCAGGAACGGCTTGGGTCGCTCGGGTCGCGAGAGCGGCCACAGGCGTGTGCCAGCGCCGCCGGCGAGGATGACGGCGTACACGGACGTCGGTCAGCCCGGCAGCAGGGTCGGCTCGGCCGCCGGACGCGGAAGCCCCGCGGCGTCCGCGAGAAGCTCGGCCTTGTCGGTCCGCTCCCACGGGAGGTCCAGGTCCACGCGGCCGAAATGGCCGTACGCCGCGGTCTGGCGGTAGATGGGCGCCCGCAGCCCGAGCGCGGCGATGATCGACGCCGGTCGCAGGTCGAAGTGCTCACGGACGAGGCGAAGGATGTCGTCATCGGGGATCCGCCCGGTCCCGAACGTCTCGACGGAGACCGACAGCGGCTGGGCGACGCCGATCGCGTAGGCGAGCTCGATCTCGAACCGGTCGGCGATCCCCGCGGCGACGACGTTCTTCGCGACGTGGCGGGCGGCGTACGAGGCGGATCGGTCCACCTTCGTCGGGTCCTTGCCGGAGAAGCAGCCGCCGCCGTGGCGGGCCATCCCGCCGTACGTGTCCACGATGATCTTCCGGCCCGTCAGCCCGGCGTCGCCCATCGGCCCGCCCACCACGAACCGGCCCGTGGCGTTCACGTGCATGACCGGGTCGGTCGCGCGGAGCTCCGCGGGGATCGTCGGCATGATCACGGCGTCGATGAGCTCGCGCCGGAGCCGCTCCTCGCGGACGTCGGGGTCGTGCTGGGCCGCCACGACGACCGTCCGGACCCGTTCCGGGCGCCCGTCCCGGTACTCGACCGTAACCTGCGTCTTCCCGTCCGGCCGCAGGTACGGCAGCTGGCCCGACTTGCGGACCTCGGCGAGGCGGCGCGCCATCCGGTGCGCGAGCGCGATGGGGAGCGGCATGAGCTCCGGCGTCTCGCGGCACGCGAATCCGAACATCATCCCCTGGTCGCCCGCCCCGAGCTCGTCGGGGTCGGCCGCGTCGGCGCGGACCTCGAGCGCATGGTCGACGCCCCGCGCGATGTCGGGCGACTGCTCCTTGACGGAGACGAGCGTGCCGCACGTGAGGTAGTCGAACCCGTAGTCGGCGCGGGTGTAGCCCACGTCGCGGACCGTCTCGCGGACGACCGCCTGGAAGTCCACGTACGTCGACGTCGTGATCTCGCCGAGCACGAGGACGAGCCCGGTCGTGGTCGCCGTCTCGCACGCGACGCGGGCGTCCGGGTCGTCGCGGAGGATCGCGTCGAGGATCGCGTCGCTGATCTGGTCGCACATCTTGTCCGGGTGGCCCTCGGTGACCGACTCGGACGTGAAGAGATACTGCGAGGAGTTGACGATGCTCGACATTGGGTCCTCGATCGGCGGCGAATGAGGTGGCGCCCGGCGAGGGTAGCACGGGCCCGTCGCCAGCCGCGGCCGGCCGGGCCCGGGTTCCCGGCGGCTCGTCCGGCGACGCAGCGCCCGTCGGCGCAGCGCCCGCCGGCGGGCGCTCTCCGGTCGGCGCCGGGTCAGGTCCCGGTCTGCCAGGAGCGCATGTAGGCCTCCTGCTCCTCGGTGAGCGGCTCGAGCTCGATCCCGAGCGCGGCGAGCTTGAGCCGCGCGACCTCGCGGTCGATCGCGTCCGGCACCGTATAGACGTTCGCTTCGAGCTCGGCGTGGTGGCGGGCGACGTATTCGGCCGCGAGCGCCTGGTTCGCGAAGCTCATGTCCATGACCGCGGCCGGATGGCCCTCGGCGGCGCCGAGGTTCACGAGCCGCCCCTCGGCGATGAGCCGGATCTTCCTGGGACCCAGGTCGAACTCCTGCACGTTCTCCCGGACCTCGCTGACGTGCCCCTCGGCGAGGGCGTGGAGCGCCTTGAGGTCCAGCTCGGCGTCGAAGTGGCCGGAGTTGGCCATGACGGCGCCGTCGCGCATCGCGAGGAAGTGCTCGCGCCGGAAGACGTTCACGTTGCCGGTCGCGGTGACGAAGATCTCGCCCCAGGGCGCGGCCTCCGTGTGCGTCATGACGAGGAACCCGTCCATCCGGGCCTCGAGCGCGGGGATCGGGTCCACCTCCACGACCGCGACCTGCGCGCCCATCCCCTTCATGCGCATCGCGATGCCCTTGCCCACCCAGCCGTAGCCGGCGATGACGACGTTGCGCCCGGCGAGGAGGAGGTTGGTGGCACGGATGATGCCGTCGACCGTGGACTGGCCGGTCCCGTACCGGTTGTCGAAGAGGTGCTTCGTGGCCGCCTCGTTCACGGCCACGACCGGGAACCGCAGCGCGCCGTCCGCGGCCATCGCGCGCAGGCGGATCACGCCGGTCGTCGTCTCCTCCGTGCCCGCCCAGACCTCGGCGAGCTGGTCCGGCCGCGCGCTGTGGAGCAGCGACACGAGGTCGCAGCCGTCGTCCATCGTGAGCTGGGGGTGCGTGTCCGCGATCGCGTCGAGGTGCGCGTAGTACGTGTCGCGGTCCTCGCCGCGCCGGGCGTAGACGGGGATCCCGTGACGGACGACGAGGGCCGCCGCCACGTCGTCCTTCGTCGAGAGCGGGTTGCTCGCGGCCAGGGCGACCTGCGCGCCGCCTGCCTGGAGCGTCCGCATGAGGTTCGCGGTCTCGGTCGTCACGTGGAGGCACGCGGCGATCCGCAGGCCCGCGAGCGGGCGCTCGGCGAGGAACCGCTCGCGGATGAGGCGCAGCACCGGCATCTCGCGCTCCGCCCAGTCGATCCTGCGAGCGCCCTCGCCGGCGAGGCCGAGGTCAGTGACGTCGTGCGGCGGCAGCGCAGCGGATGTCGGCGCGGTCGGATCGGCGGATGTGGTCATCGGGTCCCCTCCCTGGGTGACGTGAAGAAGCCGCGGACCCGGGAGACGAGCCCCGGCCATGGCGACTCGAGGCGATGGACGAGGCGCTCCTCGAAGCGGACGTGCTCCGTGTAGCCGAGGGCGCGGTACGCGGCGAGGGCCGGCGGGTTATCCGCGCGGACGTTGAGGACGACGAGGTCGCAGGACCGGAGCAGCTCGGCGGTCACGGCACCTGTCGTGGCCTTCGCGTACCCGCGGCCGCGATACTCGGAGGCGGTCATGACGTTGCCCACGACGCCGATCCGCGCCTGGCGGCTCAGGACGTGCGTGCCGGCGGCGGCCACGAGGCGGCCGCCGACGCGGAACCCGAAGTAGACGCCCTCGGCGATCGAGGACGACGGCAGCCACGACGTGAAGCCGAGCTGGTAGAGCCGGTTCAGGTCGCCGGCGTCGGCAGGGTAGAGCCGCGCGACGTCGGCCGGGTACGGCGCGAAGGTCGTCCGGTCGACCCACATGCGTACCATCGGCGGCCCCGGGTCCACGCGGTAGTGCGCCTCCACGGCGGACAGCGAATCCTCGAGGGCGGCGACGTACGCGACGCGGGGCCGGACCACGCGGCCGAGGATCGCGGAGATCCCGTCGTCGTCGCCCATGACGAAGACCGGCTGCGGGGAGAGGCCCGCGTACTCGAGCCCGAGTGCGACCGGCTCCCCGTCGTGGAGCGCGAGCCCCCACCGGGTGCGCGCGAACTCGCGGTCGTCGAGGTCGCAGAGCGCATATGCCGCGAAGATGCGATCGCTCTCGAGGAAGCCGCGAAGCCGTGCGCGATCGGTGGATTCCGCGACGGCGAGCGCACGGCGACCGCTCCGGGCCACGGCGGTCATGCGAGCGACATCTCGGCCGCCACGACGGCGCGGCCGACGGGGCCCGGCTCGGGAGCCCGGGCGGCGATGGCGGCGGCGAGCGCGGCGAGCGGATCGTCGAACGGCGCGCGGATGACGCCAGCCTCCGTGACGTACGCGTCCACGAGGTCCGCCGGCGTCACGTCGACGATCGGGTCGCGCCACGCCGAGCCGGCCGCGGCGATGTCCGACCCGTGGATGCGCATCGCCTCGATCGGCGGGCGCGTCTCCTCGGGCAGGTCCGCGAGGTCCGTCGCCGCGGGGTCGATCGCGGTCCCGGGAGCGCAGACCCACACCGGGACGTGCGCCGACGCCGCGGCGAGCGCGAGAGGGAGCGTGCCGACGTGGCCGAGGAACGAGCCGTCGCGCGCCACCCGGTCGGCGCCGACGAGCACGACGTCCACCTCGCCGCGCGCGAGCAGCCAGCCGATCGCGGCGTCGACGAGGATCGTGTGCGGCACGTCCGACTGCGCGAGCTCCCATGCCGCGAGTCGGGCGCCGTCGAGGTCCGGTCGCGATTCCAGGACGAACACGTGCACGGGCCGGCCGGCGGCCGCGTACGCGATCGCGAGGCCGAGAGCGGTCCCCACCTGGCCGCCGGAGAGGGCACCCGTGGATCCGAGCGTGAGGATCCCGAGCGGGCGGTCCGCCGGCGTCGTGGGCTCGGCTGCGAGCGCCTCGTCCACCACGCCCCGCTCGGCATCGGCGACGAGCGCGGCCAGCGCGGCCCTGCCGGCCTCCACGAGCCTCGCGTGGTCGAGCGTGGCCTCCATCGCGATCGCGTCCGCTTCGGCGCGGAGCGCGTCGGCCACCGCACCGCCGTCATCGGTCAGCTCGCCGACGGCCGCCATCCGCGCCGTCATCCGGTCGACCGCGATGCGGAGCGCCGCCGGCGCCACGCGTGCGTGCGCGAGCGAGTTCGCGGTCCCGCGGATCGTGGCGAGGCGGACGTACGGCTTCGCCTCGCGGACCCGTGACGCGGTGATCGCGACGCCGTACGCGGCGACCTGGGCGATGGCAGGGCCGCCGCGAACGGCCATCTCGCGGATGGCGCGCGAGGCCTCGGCTCCGGTCGCGCACTCGATCTCCACCGCCTCGAACGGGAACCTGCCCTGGTCGAGGACGAGGAGCCGGTCGTCATCCATCCTGAACGGGCTGCGGTGCGCGATCGTGGGCGCGGGGCCCACCGTGGCGGCCGGCGCGGCAGCGGAGCCGTCGTCGAGCAGGGACGCGGCCGCCTCGGCCGAGGTCCGCTGGAGCACCGACGCGACGCCCACCACCTGCGCGGCGGTCTGGAACACGTCGGCGGCGAGAAGCCGGAAGAAGCGCCGCCGGCCGACGTCCACGCCTTCCGGGGCCGGTCCGGGCGTCGGCGCGATGTCGGGCGCCTTCTCGTCGTCGGTCACGCGCAGGGCTCGGCTCAGTACTGGATGACGCTCGAGACGGCAAAGCTCTCGAGCCGCTCGCGCCCCTTGAGGAAGAGGAGCTCGATGAGGAAGGAGAGCCCGACGATCTCGGCGCCGAGCCGACTGACGAGGTCCACCGTCCCGCGCACCGTCCCGCCGGTCGCGAGCAGGTCGTCCACGATGAGGACCCGTTGGCCCGGGGTGATGGCGTCGCGGTGGATCTCGAGAGTGTTCGAGCCGTACTCCAGCGCGTATTCGACGCTCAGCGTCTCGTGCGGGAGCTTCCCGAGCTTGCGCACCGGCACGAGCCCCACGCCGAGCGCGTAGGCCATGGGCGCGCTGAAGATGAACCCGCGTGATTCCATCCCCACGACCAGGTCGATCCGGATGTCGCGGTACGGCGCGAGCATGAGGTCGATCGCCTCGTGCATCGCCGCCCCGTCCTTCAGGAGCGTCGTGATGTCGTAGAAGAGGATGCCGGGCTTCGGGAAGTCCGGGACCTCCCGTATCCGCGCGCGGAGCTCCTCGGCAGGCATCGGCGTGTGTTCCTCCAGGGCTGCGGCAGCCGCACGTGCCACGCGGGAAGTCTACCGCAGCGCCGCCGACCTCCCGGGCCGCGCGTCTCGCCGCCCGGCCACCACGGTCAGCGCGACGGGAGGCGGACGAGGAGCCAGAGCGTCCCACCCGCGAGGATCGTGAACACGGCGGTCAGGACGAGGGTCAGGGGCGTCACGCCGACCGCGCTCGCCGGAGCGACGATCGACCCGAGGATCGCGATCACGACGAGGCCCTGGCCGAGGAGCCAAAGGAACGTGAGGACGACACCGACCGTCCGTGCCCATCCGCGGCGCAATGCGACGCCGACTGCCGCGGCCACCTGGGCCGCACCGAAGAGCAGGAAGAGCGGCGCGCTGTCGCTGGTGCTCAGGAGAGCGCCGACGCAGGCGAAGGCCGCGAGGACGAGGAGGCCGCCGGCTGCGACGGCCTCGCGGCGCACGGTCATCGAGCCGGTGGCGACGCGCGGCGTCGGAGGTCGATCTTGCGCTCCGTCCCGTCGAGGAGCCGCCGGATGTTGTCGAGGTGGAAGAGCCAGATGAGCGAGGTCCCCACCACGGCGTACGCGATGTAGGCGGGCGAGCCGCCGGAGGCGATGGTCATGGCGGCGAGGAGGATCCCGGCGACGAGCGAGCCCACGAGCGATGCGAGCGACGAGTACCCGGTGACGAGGACGATCACGAGGAAGATGGGGACGATCGCGAGCGCGATCCCGGGCGCGATGACGAGGAGGGCGCCCCAGCCGACCGAGACGCCGCGGCCGCCCTTGAACCGGAGGTAGGGCGAGAAGGTGTGGCCGATGATCGCGGCCGTCGCGGCGGCCACCACGGTCCACGGGCCCGCCCCGAGGAGCCGCGCGAGGAGCACGACGGCCACGCCCTTGAGCATGTCGAGGAGGCCCGCTGTCAGCGCGAGTCGAGGGCCGACGGCGCGAAGGACGTTCGCCCCCCCGGTCCGGCCGCTGCCGAGCGACCGAGGGTCCGGCCCGCCGGCGAGCCGGACGATCACGACGCCCCACGGGATCCCGCCGATGAGGTACGCGGCGACGACGATCGCCGCATCGCGGGCAAGGGACGGCAGGTCCATCGGCGGGAGTATAGACGCGGCTCAGCGCACCGCGGCCCGATCGCCGTCCGGCTCGGACCGGGCGAGCAGTTCGCCGGCGAGGCGCCGGACCGCCGCGGCGTCCCCGGCGGCGAGGGCGGCTCGGCCGAGGTGGGCGAGGTCGTCGCCGGTGGCCGACGCGAGCGCCTCGCGGACCGCGTCGAGCGAGCCCGGGTCGGCCGACAGCTCGTCCACGCCGAGGCCGACCAGGACGAGCGCTCCGAGCGGGTCGCCCGCGAGCTCCCCACAGACGGCGACGGGGATCGCCGACGCGTCGGCCGCGGCGACGATCGCCGCGATGGCGCGCAGGACGGCCGGATGGAGAGCGTCCTGCAGGTAGGCGAGCGCCGGGTTTCCGCGGTCGGCCGCCATGATGTACTGGGTGAGGTCGTTCGTGCCGATGCTGAAGAACTCGACGCGGCGTGCGAGCTCGGGCGCGAGGAGCGCGGCCGCGGGCACCTCGACCATGATCCCGCAGACGAGCCGGTCGGCGCATGCGTGCCCATCGGCGATGACCGCCGCCCGCGCCTCGTCGCGAAGCGCGAAGAACAGGTCTACGTCGTCGACCGTCGCGACCATCGGCGCCATGACGTGCGGCACGACGTCGGCGGCGGCCCCCGCCCGCCAGATCGCCTTGAGCTGGGTGCGCAGGAGCTCCGGCGCCGCGTGGGCGAGCCGGATGGCCCGGACCCCGAGGAACGGGTTCGCCTCAGGGGCGAGTGCCAGGTACGGGATCGCCTTGTCGCCGCCGATGTCCGCCAGGCGGATGACGACCGGACGGTCCGGTCCGAACGCCGAGAGCACGCGGCGGTACGCCTCGACCTGCTCGGCCTCGGTCGGCGCGGTCTGGCGGGACATGAAGACGAACTCGGTGCGGAAGAGCCCCACGCCCTCCGCGGCGTGCTCGAGGGCACGCGGTGCGTCCTCGGGCTTCCCGATGTTCGCGACGAGCGCGACACGACGCCCGTCGGCGGTCGCCCCCGGCCTGCCGCGGCCGAGCGCGGAGCGCGCCCTCCCGGCGGCGATCGCCGCGGCCCTCGCCGCGATCGTCTCACGCTCGGTCGGGCCCGGGTCGAGCACGACGGAGCCCGACGCGCCGTCGATCGCCACGACGACCGCCGCGGCGCCGCTGGCGTCGCCGGCGTCGCCGCCCCTGGCATCGCCGGCCCGCTCGGCCCGCTCGGCCCGCCCGGCCTCGATGACGTCGATGGCGGCGAGCAGCCCGTCCGTCGCCACGACGGCGGGGATGCCGAGGCTGCGGGCGAGGATGCACGCGTGCGCGGTCGGCGACCCTCCCGAGAGCGCGATCCCGAGCAGGAGCCCCGCCGGGATCTCCGCCGTCACCGACGGGGGCAGGTCGTCGGCGACCGCGATCGAGGCGACCGCCGGCAGGTCGAGCGTCTCGCCGCGCAGGATCCGGGCGATCCGGGCCCCCACGTCCCGCACGTCCGCGGCCCGGGCCGCGAGCAGCTCGTCGTCGATCGCCGCGAGCATCGCCGCCGCGTCGGCGGCCGCGGCCTCGATCGCCGCAGCCGGGTCCGCCCCCGCCTCCACGCGGACGACCGCGTCGTCGAGCAGCGAGGGGCTGAGCGCGAGCGGCGCCTGCGCCGCGAAGATCTCGGCGTCGTCGGGCCGTCCCGCCGCGCGGACCCGGTCGGCGAGCGCGTCGAGCTCGGCCGCCGCGGCGTCGGCCGCAGCGTGGATGAGGATCCCCGCGTCGGCGGCCGACGCGCCGGCGCCGCCGGTCG
>CAIYQJ010000056.1 GCA_903928275.1 uncultured Chloroflexota bacterium | reverse complement strand
GGGCCGCTCTGCGGGCTCCGGTCGAGCCGGGGACACCGGCTCGCGGCCGCCCGGCGCGCCGGCGCTCACAAGGTCGAAGTCGAGCGAGAGCTGGAGGCCGCCCTCCGATGACGCCTGCCGCGCGGGCCGCGCGGGCGCCGGCCGGCCTCCTCGCCAGCCTTCGGGCGATTCACCCACCTGCGCCGCCGCCATCCCTCCGTCGCGGGCCGCCCGGCCGGCCGCCGCCGCCTCGTCGGCAGATTCGCCCTCACGCGCCGGCAGCCGGTCGATGAGGGAGCGGAACTCGAGCTCGCGGAAGAGCCGCACGACGGCCTCGCGATCGTAGTCTCCGAGCCGGGCGGCGCCGTAGTCGAGCTCGACCGGAAGGTCGCGGACGATCGTGGCGAGGTGGCGGCTCTGGAACACCTGCTCCCGGTGGTCCGCGAGCGAGACCCGCAGCTTCTCCTGCTTCACCTCGTCGAGCCGCGCGTACAGCGAGTCAAGGTCGCCGTAGTCGGCGATGAGCTTCGCCGCGGTCTTCTCCCCCACCCCGGGGATCCCCGGGATGTTGTCGCTCGAGTCGCCCTTGAGCGCCTTGAAGTCCACCATCTGGCCGGGCGCCAGGCCGTAGCGCTCGAGGATCGTGGCAGGGTCGTAGTAGACCGTGCTCTGGACTCCCTGGCGCGTCGTCATGAGCCGGACCCGGTCGCTGACGATCTGGAGCATGTCCAGGTCGCCGGTGACGATCGTCGAGTCGACCCCACGCGCCTCCGCCTGGAGCGTCAGCGTCCCGATGACGTCGTCGGCCTCGTAGCCGGCCAGCTCGAGGACCGGGATCCGCAGCGCGGCCACGACCTCGCGGACCTTGGGGAACTGCGATCGCAGGTCGTCCGGCATCGGCTTCCGGGTCGCCTTGTACTCGCGGTACTCCTCGTGTCGGAACGTGGGGCCGGGCAGGTCGAAGGCGACCGCGACGTAGTCGGGCTTCACGTCCTGGAACCCGCGCAGGAGGATCGAGGTGAAGCCGAAGACGGCGTTGACGAGCTCGCCCTTCGCCGTGGACAGCGGCGGAAGGGCGAAGTAGCCGCGGTAGATGAGCCCGTTGCCGTCGAGCAGCATCAGGCGTTCCAAGGGGCCTCCTCGGGCGGTGCGGAGCGAGGCGATCGCGGCGCGCCTGGAGGGATGCGGGCCGACGGGCCAAGTGTACCCGGGCCCGGCCGACGTCCCGGACGGCCACGAGCGGCACGCTCCCGACGACGAACGACGAGTCACGAGCGGGCGCGCCGCCTCGCCTGGCCCCGGGCCCTACCGCGAGAGGACGCGAGCCCCGACGAGCCGAAGGCCGAGCAGGAGCAGCCCGGCGGTGACGAGCAGCATCGAAGCCGTCGCCAGCCAGCCCATGCTCGTCGATCCCGCGCCGGCGTCCGGGCTCGTCGCGGCCGCGGGGATCGCGGCGACGCCACCGGTCGCCTGCGCAGGCGCCGGTGCAACTTCGACCGCGGCCGCCGCGCTCGAGGCCTGCTCCCCGGGTGCCCCGGCGACCGTCGCGGGCCCGCTCGTCGCCGACGTCGGGGGCCCGGGCGCGATCATGGCGGCGTCGCCTGGGAGCTCGGAGCCGGCCGCGGGGCTCGTGGCCAGGTCACGGGCCGTAGACGGCACGGGGACGGGGAGAGCGAGGCCAGCGACCGTGGAGGGCACGGGCGCGATCGCGGGCACCGCGAGGCTCGCTTCCGCCCCGCCCGTGACCGCGGCGGCTCCCGCTCCGGCGACCGGGGCAGAGGCGTCGCGCGACATGCTCGTCGAGGCGAAGGGACCGGCCGTGCCCGGCACGACGGTGACGAGGGCGACCACGAGGCCCACGGCGACGAGGCCGGCGGCGAGAGGCGTGGCGAACGCGAACCGCGCCGACCCGAAAGCGGCGATCAGGCGGCGCCAGCCGGTGAGTCGGAGGCCCGCGGCGTCCGCGTCTGTCAGTCGGAAATCACGACGGCGGACGGGCGCCGCGAGGGCCGCCGTGGCGGAGGTGATGAGCCGGATGTCCGCCACGAGGGAGCTGCACTCCGGGCAGTCGCGGACGAGCGCGTCCGCCCGGGCACGCTCCGAGGACGACAGGTCGTCCCCGGACGCCAGCGCCGCGAGCAGGAGCGCGTCGTGCGCGTCGTGGACGGCGGCGGGGGTGCTTGACACGGCCATGTGACGTCAGCGCTCCCGGAAGAGTTCCATCCGGTCGGCAAGCAGCGACCTGAGGGAGAGGCGGCCGCGGTGGATCCGCGACTTCACGGTGCCGACCGACACGCCGGTCATCCCCGCGATCTCGGCGTAGTCGTAGCCCTCGACGTCGAAGAGGACGATCGCGGCGCGCTGGTCGGCCGTGATCGCGGCGAGGGCGTGGGCAAGCGCCGCGTGGCGCTCGGCGGTCATCGTGAGGGCCTCGGGGTCGGCGTCGGCGCCGGCCGGCGGCTGCCAGCTGTCGTCCTCGAGCTCCGGGTACGGCTGGACGGGCCGCCGCTTGCGGACCCGCTGGAGGTCCACGGCCGCGTTCACCGCGATCCGGGCGAGCCAGCTGCGCAGGTTGCCGCCGCGGAAAGCCCCGATCTGGCGGTACGCGCGGAAGAACGCCTCCTGCGTGACGTCCTCCGCCTGGTCGCGGTCCGGCACGACCCGCGCGACGAGCGCGTGGAGGAAGTCCTGGTGGAGGGCGACGATGTCGTTGTACGCCGTCAGGTCGCCGGCCCGCGCGCGGTCCACGAGGATCGCGTCGCGACGGGCGTCCGCGGCGCGCGGCCCGGCGGATGCGTCGGGGGCAGCGGCGGGAGCGGCCTCCGGGACGGCGTCGGGGACCGGTCGCGATGGCGCGTGACCGCGGTCATCGGACACGACTCGGGCGATCCTCCTGCTCATGAGCGCGAACGCGGGCGGCGGCGGGAATGTAGCACGCGCCCGAAGGCGGATGGAGAGCGTCGCCGTGCGCTCGCAAGGCGGTACCATCGCCGGGCGGTCCCCGCGCGCCCACGTCCGGGCGGCGCGCGGGCCGGTCAGGGCCGGGGTGGCGGAACGGCAGACGCAGCCGACTCAAAATCGGCCGACCGAAAGGTCATCGGGGTTCGAATCCCCGCCTCGGTACCAGCATTCCGAGCACGAGCTGTATGACCCGCGCCGGAGGCCTCTGGACTCTGGACGCGGACGGATATGGACTCCGGCGATCGCTGGCGCCCGGATCGCCGGCTCGCCGGATCCGCGAGGGCGAAGCGGAGTGTCAGCCGTCCTTGCCGATCCGCACTCCGCGAGGTCGCGTCCGAGCCGCCCCGAGACCTCTCGTCACGCCGGTCCCAGGTGGTCCGCCGCCACGTGCGGGTGGCGACGCTCGAGCGAGGCGCCCTCGACGTCGACGTTCGGGATCAGGCGGTCCAGCCAGCGCGGGAGCCACCATGCCCAGTCGCCCGCGAGCGTCATGAGCGCCGGCATGATCAGGAGCCGGACGAGGAACGCGTCGACGAGGACGCCGAACGCGAGCGCGAACCCGATCGGCCGGATGATCGCGCTATCCGAGAGGACGAAGCCGCCGAAGACCGCCGTCATGATGATCGCCGCGGCCATGACGACCGCCCGGCTTGCGCGAAGCCCGAGGACGACTGCGACCTTCGCGGGTGCCCCGTGGGCGTACGCCTCGCGCATCCCCGAGACGAGGAAGAGCGTGTAGTCCATCGCCAGGCCGAAGAGGATCCCGACGAGGATCGTCGGCAGGAAGTCCAGGATCGGACCCGGCGTGGCGACGCCGAAGATCCCACCGAGCCAGCCCCACTGATAGATGGCGACGGCGCCGCCGAGCGCGGCGAAGAAGGAGAGGACGAAGCCGCCGGTCGCCACGAGCGGGATGAAGAGCGAGCGGAAGACGACGACCATGATCACGAGCGAGAGCCCGACCACGACCAACAGGTAGAGCGGGAGGGCGTCGGCGAGCTTCTGGCTGATGTC
>CAIYQJ010000055.1 GCA_903928275.1 uncultured Chloroflexota bacterium | reverse complement strand
CACCAGTGCCGCGGGACTTGCCCCAACTTCAGCACGAGCGAGAACACAGCGCACAGGTGCTGCTCCCACATGTGCAGACGAACCGCGAGGGGGGCATACGGCACGCCGTCAAGCCCTGCCGCGATCATCACCGCGAACGCGAGGTACGCGTTCGACGACGGGTCGGGGCAGCGGACCTCGGCGCGCGTGCCCTCGATGCTCTTGCCGGGCGAGATCATCGGGACGCGGATGAGCGCGGAGCGGTTCGTCCGACCCCACGTGATGTACGTGGGAGCCTCGTAGCCCGGGACCAGGCGCTTGTACGAGTTCACCGTGGGCGCCAGGACCGCGATCATCCCCTTCGCGTGCGCGAGGATGCCCGCCATGTACGAGCGGGCGATGTCCGACAGTCCGTACTTCGATTCGGGGTCGGCGAACGCGTTCCGCTTCAGGTCGATCGAGTAGAGACTCTGGTGCGTGTGCATGCCGGAGCCGTTGATCCCGAAGATCGGCTTGGGCATGAACGTCGCGTACAGGCCGTGCTGCTGGGCGATCGCCTTGAGGGCGAACTTGAAGGTGATGGCGTTGTCGGCCGTCCGCAGGGCATCCGAGTACTCGAAGTCGATCTCGTGCTGGCCGGCGGCGACCTCGTGGTGGGCTGCCTCGACGCTGATCCCGAAGGCCTCGAGCGCGTCCACCATGTCCTGGCGGACCTCCTGCGCGAGGTCGGTCGAGAAGTCGAAGTAGCCCGCGAGGTCGTGCGGGAGCGGCGCGACCTTGCCGTCCTCGTCGCGCCGGAAGAGGAAGAACTCGAGCTCGGGGCCCATGTTCACGATGTAGCCGAGCCTCTTCGCGCGCTCCACCTGGCGGCGGAGGACGGTGCGGGGGTCACCCACGAAGGGCTGGCCGGTCGGCGTGAAGACGTCGCAGATGACGCGCGCCGTGCCGCGGCCGCCGGAGGCCGGCTGCCACGGGATCTCGGCGAACGTGTCCATGTCCGGCATGAGGTACTGGTCGGACTCGGCGATCCGGGTGAAGCCCTCGATGGACGACCCATCGAACCACGTCCCGTGCTTGACCGAATCCTCCAGCCGGTGGATGGGGATCGTGACCGCCTTCACGATCCCGAGCACGTCCATGAACTGCAGCTGGATGAAGCGGATGCCGTCCGCCTTCGCCTTCGCGATCTTCTCGCTCGCCGTGGGTTCGACCACCGATCCGTCCTCCTGCCGGCGCCGGTCCTGCCGGCGCCGGCCCTGCCGGCGCCGGCACTGCCGCTGCCGGTCCTGCCGGCGCCGGCACTGCCGCTGCCGGTCCTGCCGCTGCCGGTCCTGCCGCGACCTTCTCGAAGGGTCCTTGTGCCCTGCGCACCAAGTGCCCGGGGCGTGGAGTGTCTCTGCTGGAGGATAGAGGCACCGAGTGGGCCGCGGGACCCGGAATGAGGCGTCAGACTTGGGCGTGTTGCACTATCCGAAGTGCGACTGAGAGCGCGACGCGCAGCTCGGGGTCCCGCAGGTCCCAGCCACCGAGCTCCTCGATCCCGCGGACCCGGTAGGCGATCGTGTTGCGGTGCACGCCCAGGGCGTGCGCCGCCTCCGCCGGCCCCGGCGCATCGAGCACCGCCCGCAGCGTCCGCATCCGCTCGGCGACGGCCGCCGGACGGCCGCGGAGCATGGGCTCCAGGAGGCTGCGCGCGAGCCGCTCCGCGTCCGGGAGGTTGTGCAGGTCGCCGAGGATCCGGTATGCGGGCAGCCGGTCGGCGCGGACCACCCCGGGTCCGGCCCCGTACGCCTCGGCCGCCTCGAGGGCGTCGCGCGCCTCCGCCTCGGCGGGCGAGCGGGCGCCGGCGTCGTTGAACGGCCGCGACACGACCACGATCCGCCGGAGGAACGCCGCGACCCGATCCGCGATGACGAGCCCGAGCGGGTCGTCCCGGCCGGCGACCGCGACGAGCCGGTACTCGAGGCTCTCCGAGTCTCCCCGGAGCACGAGCCGACGATTGGGCGCGAGGAGTCGCAGCTCAGCGCGGAGCGCCTCGCGCTGCTCGGCGTCCTCGACGTCCTCGCGGCCGGCCTGGCGCGCGACGATGACGACCCACGGCGGCCCGTCCGATGGCAGCGACTCGCTCCGGCGGGCGGCCTCGCGGGCACGCTGGACGGCCACGTCCCGGCCGAGCTCGAGCGCGAGGAGAGCGGCGACGCGCTCGCACGCGAGCCGCTCCCCCTCGGTCGCGGGGGCGTCGCCGAGGAGCAGGAGGCTCCCGCGGATCGGTGGCTCGCCGGTGCGCGAGAGCTGCCGGGCGCGGTCGCCGTCCGCCGGCGGCACGGGGAGCGGCACCCTGAGCGCGACCCCTTCGCGGTCGCTGAGATACCGGCGGGCGGCCGCGGCTGCCGATGGGGGCTGCTCCGGCGCGTGTGCCGCGAGCGGGTCTCCTCGCCGCCCCTCCAGGACGACGGCCCGACCGAGGAAGCCGCTGATCGACGCGACGAGCGCGCCGAGGTCCGTCGTGCGGAGGGCGATGGCCTCGAGGCGGCGCTCGAGCTCCTCGGCGCGGCCCTCGAGCGCGGACCGGCGGTTGACGAGCAGCTCGATGACCGACCGCTCGAGCGCCGCCGCCTCGCCGTCGGGCAGCGCGACGACGGCGACCCCACCCTCCGCCGCCCGCTCGGCGAGCCGCCCGGCGGACGGCCCACCGGCCCCGACCACGATGATCGCCGAGGCGGCGCCGCGGACGAGCGCGTCGACGAGCTGGTCCGCCTCGTCGACAGTCGGGACCACGACGTCGAGCACGCCGGATGGGACGATGACGAGATCGCCTGGCTCGAGCGCGTCGAGCGCGGGCACGCGCGCGCGAAGGACGCGGACCCAGGCGACCGGGCGGTCGAGAGCGCCCTCGCCCACGGCCACCGTGCGAGCGGTGGGCATGAGGTCCGCAAGCACCTCGGCGACCGTCGTCACGGGGCCCCCTGCCCCATCGCCGGCGGCCCGGCGCCGGTGTCCGGGGATGCCGGAGCGCGGACGGCGACGAGGTCGTCGAGCAGCCCGCCGAGCTCCCGGCGCACCGAGACGTAGCGGTCGGAGATCCACGCGAGGCGGAGCTCGCCGGATCGGTCGATCCGGACCCAGGCGCGACGGCGGGGGAAGTAGAACGTGAGGACGAGGCCGCCGATGAGGAACGCGAACGCGAGCCACACGATCCCCTCGCCCGGGTCGCGGCTCGCGACGATCCCCGTGTACGCTCCCACCTCGCGGAGCGCGATCGTGAAGTCGGCCGTGGACGGCGCGAGGGTTTCGCCCGGCGCGATCCCCCCGACGAACAGGGCGTCGTATCGCGGCGTGCCGTCGGCGTTCGTCCCGTTGGCGCGCGAGCCGATCATCGCGAGGAGCGGCGCCGCCCCGCCGGAGCGGTCGAGCAGCAGCTCCAGGCCCACGTCCCGCCCGGGGACGGCGAATCGACCATACGGCCGGTCGGCGCTCACGGCGTCGAGTGGGATCCACCCGTCCCAGAGCACCGAACCGTCGGTCGCCCGGATCGCGACGGCGACCGCCGGCCCGAAGAAGTTCTGGTGGAACGTGTAGCCGTCGACGGTGAGCGGGTCGTTCACGCGGATCGTCTTGCGGGCGAGGAGCGATCCATCGCGGTAGACGGCGAGGTCCGTCGAGAAGTCGGCGAAGCGGCCGTCCGGGAGGAGCGGGGCCGCGAAGCCATCGTTCTTCACGACGAGGTTCCCGACGGTCCCGAGCCGTTCGACCGGCGCGGCCTCGCCCTGCGGGAGGAGGATCCCCGCCTCGAACCCGAACCGGCCGGTGACCGCGGCCGCCACGAGGAAGAGAACGAGCCCGATATGCGTGAGGAGCGTCGCCAGGCGCATCCAGCGGTTGCGGTCGCCGTAGAGGTAGACGGCGTCGGCCGTCTCCGCGCGCCGCACCCCGAAGTGCCTCCGACGGAGGACGGCCGCCGCCGCATCGGCGCCGATCCCGCCGATCGCCGCTCGTTCGGGGAGGGCGGGATCGTAGAAGAGGTCGGGCTGGACGACGCGGATCTCCGCCGCGCTGCGCCACAGGCGGGGCAGGCGGTCGAGCGTGCAGACGATGATCGAGAGGACGAGCAGCGTGAGGAGCGCGCTGAACCACCACGCGCTGAAGATGGCGAACAGGCCGAGCCGCTCCATGAGGTCCACGAGGGGCCGACCGAGCGCGGGGACGTACCGCTCGCGCATGAGGTCCATCTGCCCGACGTAGTCGGCCTGGGTCCGGGATGCGAACCCGGGCAGCTGTCGGACGGTCATCCCGACGACCGCCGCGATCGCGATGACGATGATCTGGACGACGGCGAACCGGACGGAGGTGAGCAACCGCTGCGCGGCCCGGAACGGCGCCCACGCTGGTCCGGCCGGGATCACGCTGCGCGGCGCGGCGCGCCCGACCGTCAGGCCGGCGATCGCGGACCCTCCCGGCCGGTCACCTCCCGAGCGGCCGCCTCGCGGGCGGCCTGAAGCGCGACCGCGAAGTCCGCGAGGAGATCGTCCGCGTCCTCGAGCCCCACGGAGACGCGGAGAAGCCCGGGGGAGATGCCGGCCGCGGCGAGTGCCGCGGCATCGAGCTGGCGGTGCGTGGTGGACGCGGAATGCGCGACGATCGTGTGGACGCTGCCAAGAGACGCGGTCCGCTCGGGGATCGTGAGGGCGTCGACGAACGCGGCGCCCGCCTCCCGTCCGCCCTCGAGCTCCACGGCAAGCATCCCGCCGGGCAGCCGCAGCTCGCGGGCCGCCACCGCGTGCTGCGGGTGGGCGGCGAGGCCCGGGTAGTGGACTCGCTCGACGCCATCGCGACCGTCGAGCCATGTCGCCAGCGCCGCGGCCGTCGCGGCGTAGCGCTCCATCCGGATCGCGAGGGTGGGCAGGCCGCGCAGGACGAGGAACGCGGACAGCGGCGCGAGCGT
>CAIYQJ010000054.1 GCA_903928275.1 uncultured Chloroflexota bacterium | reverse complement strand
GTGGCCGATCATCGACTTCGGCGAGCTGATCGCCCGGCCGGCGGCCGCGCTGCCGAACGCCGCCTTGATCGCACGCGTCTCGGTCACGTCATTGAGTGACGTCGAGGTCCCGTGCGCCACGATGTAGTCGATCTCGTCCGGAGCCACGCAGGCGTCGGCCATCGCGCGGGTCATCGCGCGGGCGGCGCCGCGCCCGGTGGGCTCCGGGGCGCTGATGTGGAACGCGTCCGCGGTGAGCGCGCCGCCGAGGATCTCGACGATCGGCGTGGCACCACGCTCGAGCGCGTGCGCGAGCGACTCCACGACCACGCAGCCGCCGCCCTCGCCGAGGACGAACCCGTCCCGGTCGCGGTCGAACGGTCGCGATGCGTGCGCCGGGTCGTCGTTGCGCCGGGAGAGCGCGCCCATGTTCCCCAGGGCGGCGAGCGCCATCGGCAGGACCGGCGCCTCCGACCCGCCCGCGAGGACGACGTCGCACTCCCCGGTCTTGATGAGCCGGAGCGCGTCGTGGAACGCGATGATCGACGTGGCGCACGCGGCGGTCTGGGTCATGACGGGACCCGTGAGCCCGTACTCCATCGAGAGCATGCAGGCGCCCATCGACCCCGACAGCGCCGGGATGGCGAACGGGCTGACAAAGCGCGGGCCCTTCGAATCGTGCACGTGCGTCCCGTCGATGACCTGCTCGAGGCCGCCGCCCCCCGTGTTCATCACCACACCGACGCGGTCGCGCTCCTCCTGCGCCATCGCGGCGAAGTCGATGCCGGCGTGCGCGATGGCCTCCTTCCCGGCCGCCATCGCGAAGTGGATGAACCGGCTCATGCGCCGCGCCATCTTGGCGTCCATCGCGATCGTCGGGTCGAAGCCGATGACCTCGGCGGCGATTCGTACCTCGTTCCCGGAGACGTCGAAGCTGCTGACCGTCCGCGTCCCCACGACCCCGTTCACGAGGTTGGCCCAGTACGTGGGGAAGTCGTTCCCGATCGGGAGGACGGCGCCGAGTCCGGTCACGACGGCGCGAAGCGCGGGATCCTGGCTGGGCGGCACGGCGACTCCTCGGAGGTGGCCCGGGGACGCGTCCCGGTGGGCGGTCATTCTACCGGCGCGGGAAGGGCACCCTGTCGCCGCCGTGTCGCGGAGAGCGCGACCGTCACTTCACGACCGTCCCGGGGCACGGCTTCCCGTCGATGGCGTATGCCACGATCCGGAACACCGCCGGGTCCGTGAGGAGGCCGCTGTGATCAGGGCCGGTAACGCGGACGTTGCACGCACCGCCCGTGAGCAGCGTCGCCGGCACCGGCACGAGCTGGTCCGTCGTGCTCGCGACGGAGGTCCACGAGAGCGGCCCCGGCGTCTCGTCACCCGCGTTGAGCTTCCGGAGGAACGGACTGCCCGGGCACATCTGTCCGCCGTTCGATTCCGGCAGGGGACACGTGACGAGGAGCCCCTGCTGCGGCGTCCCGAGCGAGACGTACGTCACCGCGACCTTGCGCCCGCCGTAGAACTTGACCCACTCCCGCGCCCCGAGCCCGCCCTCGCTGTGCCCGACGATCGCGACCTGCGTCCAGCCCCGCGCCACGACCAGGTCGCGGATCGCCTGCGCGTTCTCGACGTTGTCGTTGCCGGGCAGGTCGATCGCGACGACCGTGTGGCCGCGCCGCTCCAGCCGGGTCGCCATGATGTCGAAGCTGGCCGTCGAGCCGTAGTAGCCGTGGACGAGGATCACGGGGACCTTCGACGCTGCGTCCGTCGACGACGTGAGGCCCGCCGGGGCGGCGTCGAGCGTGAGCGCGAGAACGGCGGCGAGCGCCGCGATGAGGACGACGCCGCCGCGAACGCCGCGGAGGCGGCTCCGGCTCGCCCGGACCGGCC
>CAIYQJ010000053.1 GCA_903928275.1 uncultured Chloroflexota bacterium | reverse complement strand
CCGCCGTTGAGTTCGCCTCCGCGCCGGCCGAGGAGGCTGTCGACTCGATCGCCGCCGACGCCGCCGCCGTCGTTGAGTTCGCCGCCGCGCCGGCCGAGGAGGCTGCCGACTCGATCGCCGCCGACGCCGCCGCGCCGGACGCCACGCGCGACGCTCTCGTGGCCGCCGAAGTGCCGGTCGTCGCCTCGCCGGCTCGCGAACGTGCCGCGCGCGTTCCGAGGGCGCCGTCCCAGCCGAAGGCGAGCGTGCCCCCCGCTTCGAGCGCCCGCCGTTCGCCGGCTTCGCGCACCGCCAAGGCTCGGCCGAAGCGCCTCCCAGCGACCATCCCGCCCTTCTGCCCGTACTGCGCGACCGTCCTGCAGCCGCCGCCGGCGACCAGTCGTCGCTGCGAGCAGTGCCTCCAGCGGATCGTCGTCAAGCGCATCGAGGGGCGCGTCGTGTACCTGACCGAGGCGGCCATCCCGGTCTTCGAGGCGGAGCGGCAGAGGATCGCGAGCTCCCGGCGGTTGACTCGGGAGCGCGGGCGCTGGCTGAAGCTCGCCGCGTCCGTCCATGCGCCTGCCGAGCGCGTGGCCCGACTGGCGGCGGCCCGGCCATCCCCCGCCGCCGTGGAGGCAGCGCGCGCGCTCTATGTCGCCAGCGTCGATCGGTCGTTCAACGCCGCGAGGCGCGAGCGGCGCTGGGAAGACGCGTCGCGGCTGCGGCGCGAGCAGGCACTGACGCTCTACCGGATCGCCGGATCGCCTGCGATACCGCCCGCGGAGACCGTCGCGCTGCATCGCGAGGCCGCGACCGCCGAGCTGAGGGGGATCGCGAGGATCGGGCGTCAGGCCGAGCTCAGGGGCGCCACCTGCTGCGAGCTCTGTCGCTCGGATGATCACCGGGCCTTCCCGATCGCCGCCGAGCTCGCCACGCCCCGCCTCCCGCATGTCGGGTGCCCGCGGGGCCTCTGTCGCTGCCGGTGGGACCTCCCCGCGCCGGATCGAGCGACCGTCGGGCGCCCCGCTCGGCGCCCGCGCTCGGGATCCGGCGCCGCCACTTCCGAGGCCTCGCCCTCGAGCTGAGGGGCGGAGCCCGGTCCTCGTGCCCTTGGCGGCGGTCACGCATCGACGCCTCTGCGTCCCGCCGTACCGGAGAGAGATCGATGACCGACAGCGCACTCCGCCCGGGCGCGGGCATCCGGATCGCCTCGCTCCCGAACCTGCGCGACCTCGGCGGCTGGCCGACCGCAGGCGGCGGCCGCGTGCGCCGCGGACTGCTGTACCGCTCGACCGACCTGGGGAAGCTCTCGGACGCCGACATGCCCGCTGTCGCCGCACTGGGGCTGCGGGCCGTCTACGACCTCCGCACGGAGGCCGAGCGGACGGCCGAGCCCGACCGGGTGCCCGCCGGCGCCGACCACATCGTCCTGGACGTGCTCGCCGACGTGCCCGGCGCCGGACCGGCCCAGCTCCTCGCCTTCCTCTCCGACCCCGGGGCTGCCGCGGCGGAGCTGGGTGGGGGCAGAGGCGTCGCGATCATGGAGCGCGGGTACCGCGACACGGCGGGGCTCGGGAGCGCACTTCGCGCCTACCGCCGCCTCTTCTCCGACCTCGCCCATGAGCGGAACCGGCCGGCCCTCTTCCACTGCACCACCGGCAAGGACCGCACCGGCTGGGCGTCCGCTGCCCTGCTGATGCTCCTGGGCGTGTCCGACGACGACGTCATGGCCGAGTACCTGCTCACCAACGAGCAGCTCCTCCCGGCGCTGCAGCCCGTCTTCGACCGATTCACGTCCGCCGGCGGCGACCCGGAGCTGCTCCGGAGCGTGCTCGGCGTGCAACCCGGCTACCTCGACGCGGCGCTCGACGAGATGCGCACGCGCAACGGGACGATCGCCGGCTACTTCTCCGACGGGCTCGGGCTCGACGCAGAGGTGCAGACGGCGCTGCGCGACGCGTTCATCGATCGCTCCTGAGCCCCGGGCCCGACAGATGGGAGTGGGGCGGGTCGCGCGCTTCCCGACCCGGCGAGCCTCGGCGGCCACGGCCGGCAGACTCCGGCGTCCGCCGGCAGACCCCGGCGTCCGCCGGCAGACCGACCGGGCGGGCCGAACGGCTGTTGCCTCTCATGCGCTCCATGCCTACGCTGACGGCTCCCTTTCGCGAGGAGACGGGATGGCCTTCACGAGCAGGCATGCCCAGCCCCGGATCGACCCGACGGTCCTGCGATCGTGCGCGCTGTTCGCCGAGATGGACGACGCGTCGCTGGCGGCCGTCGCGCGCCTCCTGCGGACCCGGCGTTTCCGCCGCAACGAGGTGATCTTCCACGCAGGTGATCCCGGCGATTCGCTGCTCGTCGTCGTGTCGGGGTCCGTGAAGATCGTCCTCGCATCACCGGAGGGCGAGGAGGCGATCATCGCGACGCTCCGCCCCGGCGACTTCTTCGGCGAGCTTGCGGTCCTCGACGGAGCCGAGAGGTCCGCCACGGCGGTCGCCCTCGAGCCCACGGAGCTGGACTCGCTCGCGCGCGCGCCGTTCCTCGGGCTCGTCGAGACGCAGCCGGCCCTGAGACTCGCCCTCCTCACCGGCCTGGCGACGGAGCTTCGGCGGCTGACCCGCCACGCGGAGGAGCTCCACTTCTACGATCTGTCCGGTCGGCTCGCGATGCGCCTCGTCGAGCTCGCCCGGGCCGAAGAGCCCGCGGGTCCGGGCGCCGTGCTCTCCTGGCGCTTCACCCAGGGCGACCTCGCCGCGATGATCGGCGGCTCCCGGCAGAGCGTGAACCGGATGCTGAGCGGCTTCTCGAACGAAGGGCTCCTGCGCATCGAGCACGAGACGATCGTCATCCCCGACATCGATGCCCTTGCGCGGGTGGCAGGGCGATGAGCGCGACCGGGCCCGGCGCCACCTGACCTCCCGCCGCCCCGGGATCCGCGGCGCGACACCCGCGGTGTCGCATCCACGACAGTCCCGGTACCTCGGCGTCCACGCTTCGCCGGTCGGCGGGCTGACTGTGCGGGGGCGCGCGGAACCCCACCATCGGACACATCCGGCGCGCGACGCATGGTCGCCGGACCGAAAGGGGCCCGAGGTGTACGGGATCTCGTCCGACGACAGGCTGTGGCTGATCGAGCGCGACCACTCGGAGCGGCGATCGGACGCCGCCAACCAGCGGATGGCGAGCGCGGCGTCGCGGGAGCGCCGGGCGCAGTCGCCCGCGGCGCGGGACGCAGGGCATGCCAGCATCCGTCACCCGCGGACGACCGCCGCGCACCTCCTCCGCGCGTTCACCGGCACGCTCGGGTCGGCTCGCCACGGGGCTGCCCGCTGACATCGCGGGCGAGGTCGCGCCCGACGGAGCCTCCTCGACGCACCGCCCTCTCCGCCGCCGCCCCCGCGCGCACTTGCATACGGACGGCACTGGACACTGACTCCGCGCAGCGGTGAGATGGTCCGGTCGACGGAGGGGTCCGATCGTGACCGAGCCTGGATCGCTGGTCGCGACGACCCGCGGGGTCACGTTGGCTCGCGGGGCGCCATCTCACCGTGCGCGCGTCCCCCCGGGCCTGCGAGGACCGGGGGCGCTCGCCGCGCGGGCCGCCGCCCTCTTCCTAGCGGCGCTGCTCGCCGTCGGCTGCGGCGCGCAGGTGACTCCATCCACGGCCGCCACAGCCTTTGCGGCCGCATCGCCGTCTTCGGCGTCGCCGGCCGCGGCCCCAACCGCGACGGCGGCCAGTGCCGCACCTTCGGCCACCCCCGCGCCGCCCGCCGACGCCGACACGCTGCCGATCGGCTGGAACCCCGGCCCAGGTTTCGCGACGTACGGGTTCCGGGGCGCCACCGAGAGGCTCGACTCGCACAAGATCACGCTCGGGTCCGTGGTCTACAGCGGCCTGTACCGGTACGACACCCGCTTCAGCGCCGCACCTGACCTCGCCGACAGCCCATGCGTGCCGCAGGGCGACGGGACGGTCATCCGCTGCCACCTCATCGAGACGACCTTCCACGACGGGACGCCGCTGACCGCCGACGACGTCGCGTACACGTACCGACTCTTCTCGCGGCCGTCGTTCTCCGGCGGCCCGCAGCCGCCGGGAAGCTGGACCGGCAGTCTCACGGAAGTCCGGGTGGTGGACGCGCGGACCGTCGACTTCGTGCTCACGTCCGTGGACCCGACATTCATGACGACGATCCTGCCCGTGGTCCCGATCCTGCCACGGCATGCGGTCGAGGCGTCGTACGCGGCGTTCGTCGCCGCGACGAAGGGCCTTAAGGCGACGGACCTGGTCAAGCTCGCCGACACGATCGACGCGGAGACGAGCAAGGATCCCCCGGTCTGCACGCCAGGCCTCGATGCGGCGGCCGCCCTGCTGACGACGATCGGGGCGCCCATGTACCGCGAGGACTGGTCCCGCAGCGGGACGTTCGACCTGTGTGACTACGTGGTCAACGCCGGGTGGTTCGTCCGCCAGGTCGCGACGGCGATAGGCGCGACCGGCCTCGACGCCGTGGCCGCGGCGTACGCGGTCCTCTCGGTCGACTGGCACCCGATCGGAGCCGGGCCGTACCGGCTCGTCTCCGAGGACGCCGCCGGCATCCACCTCGAGGCCTGGCCCGGCTACCACAGAGGTCCGGCCGCGACACGCTACCTCGACTTCGTCCCATCGAAGGGGGACGGCTCGGACCTCGTCGGTGGCAGCGTCGACCTCTACCAGGCGGGCGACCTCTCGAGCCTCACCAACCTCGGCCCCGCATTCCGGGCGACAGCCGCCTCGCACGGCGTCCGCGTCGCCATCCGCCCGGAGTCGGCGTACTACGCGCTCCAGTTCAACGTGCGGCCGGGGCGCCTTTTCGCGGACGTCGATCTCCGGAAGGCACTCCAGCTGTGCATCGACCTGCCCCGCGACGTGGACGCCGCGACCGGTGGCGCCGCGCTGCCGATCTACGGTCCGGTGCTTCCCGGGACGTGGGCGTACGACGACAATCTCCCGAAGCCGACCGTCGACACCGCGGCAGCCCGGCGGCTCATCGAGGGCGCCGGGTGGAAGATCGGCGCCGACGGCGTCT
>CAIYQJ010000052.1 GCA_903928275.1 uncultured Chloroflexota bacterium | reverse complement strand
TTCGGCTGGAACGCGTCGCAGGCGTTCTCGTCGGCGGGCCTCATGACCGCGGCTGCAGCGGTGGGCGTCGAGGCCGGCCGGCGCGGTGGCGGCGGGCTCCGGGGGATGCTGTTCCCGGCGATCGGCGCGTTCCTGCTGGTCACGGCCTGGGCCCTCACGTGCGCGCTCGCGGCCGGGGTGATCGGGACATGAAGACGCCCCGCCGACCGCGACGCCTGCGCACGACCCTGGCCCGCGCCCTGGCCGCCACGGCAACAGCGCTACTGCTGACCCTGCCGTTCGCCACCCCCGCGTCGGCCAGCAACACCTGGCCGTATTTCCCGTCTGACGGGGAGATCCAGGCGGCGGTCGATCGGGTATTGGCCAAGCTAGACTGGAGCGGCTGCGGCGGGGGACCCCAGGTCGACATCCACAAGATCACTCACACCGACATGCCGGCCTCTTTTCCGCCCAACCAGCGCGCCGATGTCGTCGTGACCTACGCGGCCACCTCGCCCGGCGATCGCCAGTGTGACTTCGTCGGGATGCTCGTCTATGGCGACGGCCAATGGATGTTCCTCGGGGTCCAGGGCGCGCCATCGGCCAGCAGCACCGATACCCCCGAGAGCTACACCGCCAAGCTGATGGACTCAATGCGCTGGGCTCCGGGCTGGCCACCCGATGCACCGGGCGGGCCGGGCGAGCCGGGCGAGCCGACCGCCCCGACCCTGACCCCGCCCCCGGAGCTGCCGTTCTGTGTCGCGACCATCTCCGTTCCTCCCGACCTGGCTCCCGGCGACACCCTCTCGCCGAGCGCGAACGTCGCGAGCGAAGACGGCGCGCCCGTCCAGGGCGAGATCGCGACGAAGTGGGAGATCGGCGGCGTCGCGGCGAGCTCGGTCACGTGGGACGGCACACCTGTCGAGATCGTCCTCCAGCTCAGCTGCCAGGGTCATGCGCAGGAGTTCCGGGCCACGTACACCGGGACGCTGGACCAGGGCTCTCCGCCCGTGGCCGTCGAATTGGGCGGCCCATCGGGCGGCCCATCGGGCGAACCGACCGGATCCTCGGAGCCGTCCGAACCGCCCGAGTCGCCGGTGCCGAGCAGTGGCCCGGCAGGCTCCCCGGCCCCCTCGGGGCGGCCGCACAGGGCCGCGGCCGGGCCGCCACCCGGCCTGGGCGGCATCGGGGACGTCCCGGGCCCGGCCGACCCGGTGCAGGGCCTTCTCGGGGTGCTGGCGCCCGCGCTCATCGGGGTGCTGGGTGCCGTGCTCCTCGGCGGCGCCGGTGGCGGCGGGACTGGCGCGCCGGTCGCGCCCGGCGGACCGGGCGGAGCGGGCAGCCCTGGCGGATCGGGCGGACCGGGCGGACCGGGCGGACCGGGCGGACCGGGACCTACCGGCACGTCGCCCGGCGGGGACGGCATCACGACCCAGGGCGCGATCGACAAGCTCACCTATGCCATGAACCAGGCCGTCGCGACGAACAACACGGCGATGGCGGAGGCGGTCTCCAACGCCCAGGCGGACCTCCTCGACGCGGACGGGAATGTCATTCCCGGGAAGTACACGGCGGCGATCAAGGCCATCCGCGCCGCCGCCGGGTTGGGCGCGGGCCTGGCCGGCACCGGTGACTTCTACGATCCGAACAGCGGCACGGACGCGGCCTTGAAGGCTGCGCGAGATTCCTGGCTGGGCAAGAAGGTCGATGCGGGCGTCGGGTCGGTCGTCTCCTTCGCCTCCTCGGCCGGCCACGGCATCTCGCAGATCGCGGATGCGCTCTGGAACCCCAGGTACTTCCTCAAGGGTCTGGAGGCGGCCACCCAGAACGTCGCGCCAGCCGAATCGCAGGCCATGGACTCGGCCCTGGCGGATGGCCGGTATCTCGACGCGCTCGGGGCTGGAGCCATGAAGTACGGGAAGGGCTACTTTGCCGGGTACCAGGCGGTTGGGAGCGTGGGCGTGAGCATGGTGACGGGCATGCTGCCGGTCGACGAGATCAAGACCCTCATGGACCCGAACACCAGCATGACCGACAAGTTCGCCGCCTACCAATCCGCCGAGTTGAAAGTGGGCCTCCTGCTAGCTCCGTTCCTCGGCGAGGTGCGCGGGGCCGCGGCTGCGGTCGACGCCGCCCAGGCGGTCGAGGCGGCCAATGCCGCCGCCAAGGCTGGACGAGCAGTGGAGGCGGCCGAGGCCGCAGGCAGCGCGGTCAGGGCTGGCAGAGCCGCCGAAGCGACCACGACCGCTGGCACCGTCGCCAGGACCCGGGCAGCCGAGGCTGGGGCCGCCGAGGCGGTCGCGGGTGGACGGGCGGCCAAGGCTGGGGCCGCCGAGGCTGGGGCCGCCGAGGCAGGGGCCGCCGAAACGAAGGCGGCTGAAGCCACGGCCGCCGCGGTTGGTCCGGCGAAGCCGCCCACGCTCACGCCCGAGCGCCTCGAAGCGACCATCAGCGCCGGGAAGAAGGTCGAGCGGCTTTCCGCTACGGTTCTCGGTGACACCGTCGCCCCGACCAACCTCCGCGAGGGGGCTCGGATCCTGCGGGAGAACCCCGGGCTGCAGGAGGCTGCTGACAACGCGATCCGGGCCGATGGTGGCTCCGGCGCTGCCCGCATGGGTCGCCAGGTCGGGGACCTGAACAGCAACGCGAACAACTTGATCACCGCCAGGAAGATGGACCTACAGAACCAGGCCATGAACAACGCCGCGAAGCGCATCGCCGAACTGGAGGCGAAGCTTTGCCAGGCCGCCGGCGAGCCGGTGCCGAGCCGGATCCCAACCTTCGAGGTGACCCAGGGCAACCGGGGGTACATCTCGGGGGCGAACACGAGCACCGACCTTGACCGGACGTTCCAGCTTCGCCACGTCACCACGAAGCAGGCCAATGACATCCTGGCCGAGGAGTGCGGGAAGCTGGGGGGGCCGGGGAAGCCGGGCTTCAGCCCGGACGACCTGGCCACCCACGCGTACGTGGCCAAGCCCGGCACCCTGGTGGACGCATCGGGCGACGCCCCCTTGAGCGACTCCTTCGTCCGGGGCAACCTGCAGCAGATCAACAGCAAGTCAGGCTACGTGCCGACGTACACCGCGCCGGATGGGGCCGTCACGGTCGGTAACCATGTCGACGCCGGTCTGGGCACCGAGGCCCTGCCGATGCCGCAACGATTCGGTCCGACCGGGGCGCCTGCCAGCGCAGACGCCGCCAGCGCGGCCGCGCGGGCGGCCGCGTCGAGCGCAGACGTGGCCACCCAGATCAGCAAGATCGACTCGGCCGTCGCCGCCAACAACGTCAACGACTGCGCCAAGGCGGCCGCCCGGGCGATCAAGGCCGGGGGCCACTTCGTCGGACCGGAAGAGGCGATCATGCGGGCGGCGGCGGCCAAGGATCCCATCGAGGCGACGAAGATCCTGCACCAGGCCGGCATCGACTCGCTGTCCGACCTGCGGGCCCGGATCCGGCCATGAGCCTCCCCACACGAGAGGTCGGCAGTTGAGCGGCACGACGGGTCAACAGATGAGCGGCACGTCGGACATCGAGGCCCGCGACATCACGCTCTCTCGCCGAGCGCTCAAGACGCTCGGCGAGATTCCGGGGCTGGGGTGCGGCGGGCTCTCGCCACTGGCCCGAATCGCCCCGCCGGACGCTCCTTCGGACCGACAGGCGCTCCTCGACGTGCTTGTCTCCCTCGATGGGCCCCTGGCCTCCCTCGTGCCCGCCCTGCTCGACCCACGCTGCACCATCGCGCTGCTCTTCGGCGACGGCGACACAACGCTCATGGGTCAGTACCTGTGGCCGGATGGCTACGGCCGCGGTCCGGGCTTCCGGATCGTCGTGGACTCGGACGAAGTGCGCTTCTCTGGCCCCCTCTCGTCCGACGAGGTGTGGTTGAGCTGCCTTGACGTGATGTCGGCCAACGCCGTCGTCGAGGTCGAGCCGCTCCAGATGACCTTCGATCTCGACCAGTTCTGGGCGACTCTCACGTTGCTCGACGCCTACCGCGTGGCGACGCTCCGCCGGCGACTGTCGCGGCTGGGTGGCGATCCCGCCGGCGTATCGTCCGCCGGGCTGGCGGAGGCCTGGAAGACCGGGCTGGCCGCCATCGATCCGGGCTGGTCGGTCCCGCTCTTCGCCCTGCTGCGGCCGGACCTCGTACCGGAACGGTTCGATGAGCGGGTCCCGGGCGTCATCGACCGGATGGATGCGGCCGGCATCCTGGCGAAGCTCCCTGGCGACCCTGGCGACCCGCTGGGCGATGTCTACATCTTCGGCGAGGGCCTCGACCGTCTGTGCCGGGCCGTGATCCAGGGTGCCATGCAGATCGGACTGTCGGTGGAGCGGCTCATGGCGGCCGGCGAGATCGAGCTGACGACATTCGGTGGCTGGCGGACGCCAAGCGGGTTCTGGCTGGCCGACCTGAGCCTGGTCCCGATGCGCGGCACGGGTACGGTCAACGTGACCCTGCTCGGAAGGTCCCCTCTCTCTGCCTTGATCGAGGGCGCGGTCGGTGCTCGTGCGGGCATCGGTGCGGATGGTGGCGCAGAGGCCACCCCGGCGCCGATCGTGAGAGACGGTCCGTACACGCGCGAGGCGCTGATCGCTGCGCTGCGGGCGCTTCCTTCGGCCGGCACCGCACCGGCGGTCACCGCGGCGACGCCGGCCATCGCCGCCGCGTCTGCTCCGCCGGCCATCGCCGCGCCGGCGGCTCCGCCGCCCCTCTTCGTACCCACGCACGGAACCCCTCCCGAGGGCACGGCAGCCTGGGCCGTCCCGGATGGGCGTACGCCCAGCATCATGCTTCCGGGCGAGCTCCCGATCGCGCTTGTCGAACGTGTCGGCGACTGGGCCCGCGTCGTCGCCGAGAACGGCTGGTCCGGCTGGGTGGACGGGCGACGCTTCGGCTGAGCCTGCGTCGCGCGCCGGGCCCGAGACCGTCGGCGGCGACCCCCTCGCCGGGAGCGGCCTCCGGCATGTCCCCGTCGAGCACGTCGGCCGATCGAACGCGTCGCCGGAGGAGGTCGACGTCGTCGTGGGCCTCGTGCGCCACCTGCTGGGCCGCGAGTGGGTGGACAGGGACGGCGCGCCGCACCCGATCATGTCGTGGGACATCCTCGTCGTCTTGCCGTACAACACGCAGGTGGGGCGGCTGCGGCAGGCGCTGCCCGACGGTGTCGAAGCCGGCACCGTGGACAAGTTCCAGGGCCGCGAGGCGCCGGTGGTCATCTACACGATGGCGACGTCCACCCCAGACGACATGCCCCGCGACATGACGTTCCTCTTCAGCCTCAACCGCTTCAACGTCGCCACCTCGCGCGCCCAGGCCCTCGTCGTGCTCGTGTGCAGCCGGGCCCTGCTCACCGTGGCGTGCCGGACCCCCGGGCAGATGCGGCTGGCGAACGCGATGGCGCGGTTCGTGGAGATGGCGACGGGAGTGGTCGAGTAGGGCCTCGCCCGTCCTCTCAACGGAGCGATGCGTCGGTCGCCTCGTCGGCGACACCATCGAAGAGGCGTGCGAGCACTCGACCGAACACGGTCTCGTCCGGCGCCGCACGATGGAACAGCGTCATGGACGAGCGGAGCTTCATGGCGTCGACCTCACCGAAGATCTGCTCCGCCGTCCGTCCCTCCGTGGCCGCGACGAGACGGGTGCACTCGCGCAGCCGCTCGCCGAGCACCGGGTGCGCCAGGTACGCTCGGGCCTCCGCGAGCGATGAGATCGCGTACCGCTGCGACATCTCGCTGGAGCCGAGCCCGGCGATCTGCGGGAACACGAACCACATCCAGTGACTTCGCTTCCGTCCCTGTCGCAGCTCATCGAGGACGTGGTCGTAGACGCTCCGCTGCGCGTCGAGGACCCGATCGAGCTCGGGCTCCATCCGCCCAGTGTGCGCCGCACCTCGGCTGGCCCTCAGGCAATGGTCCTCCGACCGGGGGTGCGCTCGTACTCGAGATCGGCCGCATACAGGTCTTGCAGTCCGACCAGCGTGAGGTCGGGCTCCGGCGCGATGTTCCGATCGAAGCCGGAACGGCCGTAGAGGAAGAGGCGGGGCCGATCCCCGGGCGCCACGAGCGCGACGTCGCGCCGAAGGCCGGCCACGTCCGCAGGCTTCACGTGCTCGCGCGTCCACTTCGCGGAGGCGGCGGCAGCCAGTCGTGATCCGGACATCGCGGCCGCGTCGATGTCGCCCCCGGAGAACCACCAGAACCCGACGGTCGTGAATGGCCCGATCTGACCGGCCCCGGCGAGACGCTGGAGATGCTGCCCGGCCACGTCCTCGAACGTCCGACTGACGAAGCGATCGAGCTCCTCGCCCCAGATCTCAGCCAGCACCGCGGCGCCCTGGCCTTGTTGGATCGCACTCCGCCATGGATCCACCAGCGCGAAGAAGAAGCGCAGGTACGGGTCCGCGATCACGTACTGGCTGTTGCGAGAACGCGGCTGTCCGGCCTCGGGCGGCGGCACTCTCCGCTCGACGAGGTCCAGATCGATGAGCCTCTCCAGGTACGGGGTCACGCGGTTCGCGCCGGCGAGCCCCGCCTGCGTCGCGATCTCGCCCGGCGTCACGTACCCGTTGGCGATCGCGCGAAGGACCGTCTCGTAGGTGCGCGGTTCGACGAACTCCGACCGCAGGAGATCCGGCGCCTCGCGGAAGAGCCGGCCGGCCGGCGAGAACACGACGCGGAGCAGCTCGTCGCGAAGAGGTCGCGAGAAGTCGAACTCTTCAAGGTAGTCTGGGACGCCCCCGGCGACCGCATAGAGGCGGACCTTGTCCTCGGGAGACCAGCCGGCCGCGAACCGACCGGCGTAGTAGTAGTCGAACGGTCGCAGGTGGTGTGTGCGCGTCGGGCGTCCATAGAGCGCGCCCTCCGACGAGACGAGGGACCGCATCATCGACTGCTGGGACCCGGCGAGGATGAGCACGACGTTCGACCTGGAGCCGACGGAGTCCCACCACCGCTGGATGAGGGACGGCAGGGCCCGGTTCCCGGCGACCAGGTACGGGAACTCGTCGAGGACGAGCCCGATCCGGCGCCTCGCTGCGGCGTCCCCCACGATCGACAGCGCCTCGTCCCAGTCGCGGATGGCGAGCCGCGGCGGTCGTCCGCGACGGAACCCCACCGACATCGGCCCGAGCGCTCGGCCCACGTCCGCGAGTTGGTCGCGCTCGAGCTGCTCGGCCGCGACGTAGTACGAGACGGGCCTTTCCGAGGCGAAGCGCGCGAGCAGCGCCGACTTCCCCACTCGACGTCGGCCGTGCACCACGATGAGCTCGGGACGGCCTGAGTCCCACGCATCGTCCAGGTCGGCACGCTCCCGGTACCGATCGATGAACGGATGACTCACGTCTCCCTCTCTAAGAGCGCTTCGACTAAGACATCTTAGACTGTCGACCGCCGTCAACCGTCGGGTCGCTGGTGGCCCGGGTGAGACGAGGGCCCGGCCCACCAACCGCTCGCCCGTGCCAACGTAGCTGTCACGGGGCCGGCGCATGATCCCCGTGTGAAGACGACATCCGACACGGGCGGGCTTCCGGCGGGAGCCCCCTCCGACCTGCCGAGGTACGAGAGCTACTCGTCGCTCTCCACGTTCGAGGGGTGCCCGGCGCGCTACGGGTTCCGGTACGTGGAGCGGCTGCCGGGCATCGTCACCCCGAGCCAGTACGCGTTCGGCAAGGCGATCCACGCGGCGTTCGAGGCGTTCGTCCGGGCGCGGATCGCGGCGCGGGACAGCTGGCTGCCCGGGCCCGACGCCGCGACGATCGCCTCGGCCTTCGGCATCGCGATCGACGGATCCGGCTGCACGGCGGACGAGATCGCGCGCTACCGGGAGCGCGCGGGGCCGGTCCTCGCGCGGTTCCTCGAGGCCGAGGAGGCATCCGACGGCGAGCCGATCGGCGTGGAGCTCGGATTCGGCGTGGACGTCGACCTCCCGGGCGATGGCGGGCGCTCCCGGTTCGTCGGCTACATCGACCGGATCGACCGCCGCCCGGACGGTGGCGTCGAGGTCCTCGACTACAAGACCGGCTCGCCGCGGAGCCAGGCAGACGTGGACGCCGACCTCCAGCTCACCGCCTACGCGTTCGCCCTCGTCCGCGGCGGCGTGCGTGACCCGGCCACCGGCGCCGCGCTGCCGGCTCCCGCGCGCGTCGGCCTCTACTTCGCAGACCCCGGCATCACGGTGTGGACGAGGCGGAGCGCGGACCAGGTCGCCGCCTTCGGCGAGCGGCTCACCGCCGCGGTCCGCCGGATCCGGCTCCGCGACTTCCCGGCGCGGCCGGCCGAAGGGCGCTGCCGGTGGTGCGAATACCGCACGACGTGCCTCGCCTCGGCCGCTCCCGCCGCATCGGCCGCGACCCGCGGCGGGTCGTGAGCCGGCGCGGCCGCCGGAGGACCTGTGCGACCCGGCGCGCCCCGTCGGCCGGATCGTCATGGGGTCGGCCCTCGGCGTCCCGGGGCTTCCGAAGGTGCCCGGGGTGAAGAGCGCGGTCGGAACGGGCTGACCTGGGTCGGCGCCTCGGGACCGGCGCCGGGTGCCGGGCCGCCTGGCGCCCCGTTCGGCCGTCCGGGGTATGGTGCCGCGGTGACCCGGATCATCGTCTACACGGGCAAGGGCGGCGTCGGCAAGACGAGCGTGGCGGCCGCGACGGCGCTGCTGGCCGCCGAGCGCGGCTACCGGACGATCGTCATGTCCACCGACGCGGCGCACAGCCTTGCCGACTCGTTCGACCGACCCCTGGGGCCCGAGCCCGTCGAGATCGCGCCCAACCTCTGGGGCCAGGAGTCCGAGGTCTTCCACAACATCGACAAGTACTGGGGGACGATCCAGGAGTACGTCAGCAGCGTCCTGCGCTGGCGCGGCCTCAACGACGTCCTCGCCGAGGAGATGAGCGTCCTGCCGGGCATGGACGAGCTCGCGAGCCTCCTCTGGATCGCGGAGCACCACGACAGCGGCCTGTACGACCTCGTCGTCGTGGATGCCGCGCCCACCGGCGAGACCCTCCGGCTGCTGAGCCTCCCCGAGGCCGGCCGGTGGTGGCTGGAGCGGATCTACCCGATCCAGCGCCGGCTCTCCCAGCTCACGAACCCCATCCTCGGGAGGGTCACGGGGATGCCAACGCCCGGCAACGATGTCTTCACCGCCGGCGAAGAGCTCTTCGGCAGGCTCGAGCACATGCACGACCTGCTCGCCGACCCCGACCTGACGTCCATCCGGATCGTCCTGAACCTCGAGCGGATGGTCATCAAGGAGGCGCAGCGCTCCTTCACGTACTTCCACCTCTATGGCTACCCCACCGACCTCGTCGTCTGCAACCGCGTCCTGCCCGACGACGCCGGCGCGTACTTCGGGGCCTGGCGGGAGGCGCAGCAGCGATACCGGCCGGTCGTGGAGGAGTCGTTCGCGCCGGTGCCGGTCCGGAGCGCGCCGTTCTTCGACGAGGAGGTCGTGGGCGAGCGGATGCTCCGCCTGCTCGGAGCGACGGTGTTCGGAGACGCCGATCCGACCGACTTCTTCTACCGCGGCCGGCCCTACACGGTCCGCCGCGAGGGCGACCGCTTCGTGCTCGAGCTGGAGCTCCCGTTCACGTCGCGCGAGGAGGTCCACCTGACGCGCTTCGGCGACGAGCTCGTCGTCGCGGTCGGGTCCTGGCGACGCAACCTCATCCTGCCGCGCGTCCTCGTGGACGCCGAGACGGTCGGCAGCGGGTTCCACGATCACATCCTTCGGATCGAGTTCGCCGCGGCCGGGGCGGTCGCGACGGGGCGAAAGGGGCGATGAGCCATGACTGACGCGGGACGGGAAGCGGAGCTGACCGCGCGGCTCGCCGTGCTCGAGGAACGCCTCGCCGAGTTGGAGCGGCGCGAGCATGACGCGCAGGGGCGCCCGGGCGCCGGCGACCTCGCGTCGATGGAGTCGCTCATCATGGGGTTCGTCCCCGCCGACACGCGCGGCCACCTGCGGGCTGCGCGCAAGGAGCAGCTCCTGGCCGCACGGTCGGTCATCGATCACCTCATCGCCCGGGTCGACCGAAAGCCGCCCGAGCGCCGGCGTCGGGAGTCCATCCCGCTCGAGGAGTCGTGAGGGGCGGCGGACCCACGCGCGGACCGGTCGCGGGGGCGCGACGCCGCATCGCCGCGGTCGCCACCGCGGGCCTCCTCGCCGTGCTCCTCGTGGGAGCGAGCCAGACCGCCGCGCCGGCCGCGGCCGCGACCCCGGTCGTCCCGGCCTTCAGCCACATCTACGTGGTCGTCATGGAGAACCACGAGTACGGGACGATCGCGGGGAACCCGACGGCGCCGTTCATCAACGGCCTGATCCGCCGCTATGGACTCGCGACGAACTACCGGGCCGTCGCGCACCCGTCGGAGCCGAACTACCTCGCGCTCTTCGCGGGAAGCACGCTCGGGGTGACGGACGATGGCGTCCACGACCTCGGGGCCCGCAACCTCGCGGACCAGATCGAGGCCGGTGGCCGCACCTGGCACGTGTACGCGCAGGACGACCCGGGACGCTGCTCGACGGCCGCGGCGGTCCCCGGCGGCGTGGACCTCGTTGGCGCCCCGGGCTGGTACGCGCGCAAGCACGACCCGGCGATCAGCTTCACCGACATCTCGGGGAGCCCGAGTCGCTGCGCGCGGATCACGCACCTGGCGGGGTTCAGCCCAACGGCCGCGGACTACGAGCTCATCGTCCCGAACATGGTGAACGACATGCACGACGGGACGGTCGCGCAGGGCGACGCCTTCCTGAGGGCGTTCGTGCCGCGGATCACGGGCAGCGCCGCCTTCGCGAACAGCCTCCTCGTCATCACGTGGGACGAAGGAAGCTCGAACGTCGGCGGGGGCGGCCGGGTGGCGACCATCGTCGTCTCGCCGCGCGTTCCCGCCGGCTTCCGGTCAGCCACCAGCCACACGCACTACTCGCTCGTCCGGACGATCGAGGACGCGTGGGGCCTCGGGTGCCTCGCGCAGACCTGCACCGCGAACGACCTCGGCGAGTTCTTCACGCACTGAGCCGGTCGGGTTGAGCGGGTGCGCCCAGGGGCAGGTCCCAGGTCCTCTCCGGCCCGCTGTCCGGAGGCAGGTCTACCGTTGGCGGACACAGGAGAGACGGACACAGGAGCCCGGCGTGAGCAGGGGGAGACCATGACCACACTGGAGAACCGGCCGAACACCGCACTCGTCGTCGTGGATGTGCAGAACGGCGTCGTCGAGGGGGCGCACGAGCGCGACGCGGTCGTCGCGAACGTCGGCA
>CAIYQJ010000051.1 GCA_903928275.1 uncultured Chloroflexota bacterium | reverse complement strand
GCTCCTTGCGGAGCCGCTTCGACGCTGTCCCGGTGAAGAACCCGACAAGTCAGGTCACCTTCTGCCACGCGGTCGGGTCATCTGTCACGCCGGCTTAACCGGCTACCCTAACCCAACCTACCCATGTCCTGACCGCTGGGGCAGCGGGCTGACGTGCAGCGAGGACTACTGTACCGGCCCGGGCGCGCCGGTCCAAGGGCCTAGTCTTAGGGTGAGGTTAAGAGGCCTTAACATTCGCCGACAGGGGTCCGGTCCCGGGCTGGCCGATGGTCAGGCCTCCTCGACGATCGTCACCGTCGTCATCGCGACCGGGTCGGCCGGGAGGTCGCGCGGACCGATGGGCGCCGCCGCGATCGCGTCGACGACGCCGAGACCCTTCGTCACCTGCCCGAAGATCGTGTACTTCTTGGGCAGCGAAGCTGAGAGATCGGCGAGGCAGATGAAGAACTGGCTGCCGTTCGTGTTCGGGCCGGCGTTCGCCATGGCGACGGCGCCGCGATAGTACTCGCCGCCGAACGGCTCGTCCGCGAACGTGTAGCCGGGGCCACCGGTCCCGACCTTGCCGGTGTTCAGCCCCGGCTTCCGCCCGTGCTGCCCGTCGCCGGCCTGGACGACGAACCCGGGGACGACCCGGTGGAAGACGACGCCGTCGTAGAAGCCCTTCCCGGCCAGGTCGATGAAGTTCTGCGCCGCCTTCGGCGCACCGTCCGTGAACAGCTCGATCTCGATGTCGCCCTTCTCGGTGGCGAGGATCGCCTTCTTCGGCATGGGTGCTCCTTCGGAGGACCGGCAGCGCGCCGGTGGGGTGGATGGGCCGCCTTCGCCGTGGCCGGCCGCGTGGCGGGCCTAGTTCGAGACGGTGACCTTCGTCATGACGACCGGGTCGTTCGGGACGTTGTTCGGCGCGCCGCTCTGCGGAGCGGCCGCGATCTTGTCGACGACGTCCATGCCCTGCGTGACCTTCCCGAAGATCGTGTAGCTCTTGGGGAGGCTGCCGGCCAGGTCCTTGAGCACGATGAAGAACTGGCTGCCGTTCGTGTTCGGGCCGGCATTCGCCATCGCGAGGACTCCGCGTGCATAGTCGCCCACGACGGGCTCGTCATTGAACGTGTAGCCGGGGCCCCCGACGCCCATGTGGTCGGGGTTCGCGATCGGCGCACGTGCGTACTGCCCATCGCCCGCCTGGATGACGAAGTCCGGGACGACACGGTGGAAGACGACGCCGTCGTAGTAGCCACACTGGGCGAGATCCACGAAGTTGCCGGCCGCGATCGGGGCGAGGTCGCCGGAGACCTGGGTGACGATCGTCCCGACCGTCGTCTCGATCGTGACCGTCTTCGTCTCGCCCGGCTTGAGCGGCGTGATGTCCGTCGCGGCCTTCGGGCACTTCGACAGGTCCGGCGTCGCGATGGCCGCGGCGGAGGGTGCCGCCGTGACGACGGGCGTGGGCGTGGCGGGCGGCATGGTGGGGAGCGCGGACGGTGAGGGCGTCGCCGCGCTCGAGCACGCGGCGAGAGACACGGCGGCGACCGCGACGAGCGAGGCGATGGCGGCGAGGCGCCCCGGGCGGCGGGGCAGGGCGGCTGTCATGCGGCGATCTCCCTGGCGGCGGTGTAGTCGATGCGGCCGGAGAGGAGGACCTCTCCGAGGATGACGGCGGTGACGCCGGCGTCGCGGAGTCGGGCGATGCCCGTTAGGTCCGTGATGCCGCCGGCGACGAGGATATCCGCATCTCGCCGTTCGGTCAGGCGAGCGACGGTGGCCGGGTCCGGCGACGCGCCGCCGTGCGAGACGACGAACCGCGCGACGCCCATGCCCACGAGCTCGTCCACGAGCGTGTCGAACGACGGCGGTCGGGTCCGCTGCCAGCGGAACTCGGCGAGGCGCTCCGGGCGGGGGTCCAGGCCGATCGCGAGCCAGTCACCGGCCACCGCGAGGCACGCGCGCAGGACGTCTGGACGATCCGCGACGCCCATGGACAGCACCACGCGGGTGGCACCCGACGCGAACGCGAGCCGGATCGCGTCCGGATCCTCGAGCCCGCCGGCGACCTGCAGCGGGACCGCGACGCGCGACGCGATCGCCGAGAGCGCCTCGAGGTTGCGCGGCGCGCCCGCGCGGGCACCGTCGAGGTCGACGACATGGATGACCCGTGCACCGAGCGCCACGAACCGCTCGGCGATCCGCTCGGGTCGGTCGGTGGGGACACCGGCGCCGGCGGCAGCGCCCGGCCAGGAGACGACGCGGGACCGGCCGGCGGCCACGTCGATCGACGGGATGACGAGCATCGTGGGTCTGGCTCGGGGCCGGGTGGTGCTTGGCGGCGCGGCTGGCGGCGGGCCGGGTCGGACCGGCGTCAGCGAGCGCCGGGGGGTCGAGTCGCGCCGAGCGCACCGGTCGCCGGCGCCGCGCCGGACGGGAGCGCTGCCGCGGCCCACGCGGATCCGGCGGCGGACTCGCGGAGGAGCCGGCGCTGGAAGCTGATCGGCAGCGAGCCGTTCCGCAGGAGCGTGTCGTGGAAGTCGCGGAGGCTGAACGCGGCACCGAGTCGGCGGCGCTCGTCCTCGCGGAGCTGCAGGATGAGCACCTTGCCGAGCAGGTAGCTCAGCTGGTACGTGGGCGTGTACGTGTAGCGATGCACCTCGGCTCGCGCGTTCGGCGCCTCGAACGAGGTGTTCTCCACGAGGAAGCGCGTCGCCTCGTCCACCGTCAGCTCGCCGCGGTGCATGCGGACGTCGAGGACGATCCGGCACGCGCGCCAGATGGCGTCCGTGTACATCGTGAGGCGGAAGTCGGGGCCGGCGTCGAACCCCTCCTCGCGCATCATCTGCTCCGAGTACATCCCCCAGCCCTCGACGAACTCCGGCGCGTCGGTCGTCAGGCGGACGAGCGATGGATGGCGACTCGCGACGGAGAGCTGGAGGTGGTGGCCCGGGTACGCCTCGTGGACGCTCGTGTTGCTCATGGAGCTGCGGCTGTGCTCGCGCATGGCGCCCGGGTCCCCGTCCACGGACGGCGTGACGACGTAGATGCCGGACGGGTGCGCGTCGAACTTCGGCGGCTCGAAGTACGCGGCGAACGGGATGACGTTCCGGAGGTACTCGGGAGTCGGGAT
>CAIYQJ010000050.1 GCA_903928275.1 uncultured Chloroflexota bacterium | reverse complement strand
CGGCCGCGCCGGCCGCGCCGGCCGCGCCGAGCGGGACCATCTGCTCCCAGTCGTCGCCCACCTTCACGTCCACGTCGAGCGGGACGTCGAGCGGCAGCGCGCCGGCCATCGTGTCGCGGACGAGCGCCGCGACCACCGCCACCTCGTCGCGCGGCACCTCGAGGAGCAGCTCGTCGTGGACCTGGAGGAGGACGCGGCTGCGGAACCCGCCGTCGCGGAGGAGCCGGTCCACGCGGATCATCGCGATCTTCACGATGTCGGCCGCGGTCCCCTGGATCGGCATGTTGATGGCCATGCGCTCGCCCGCCTGCCGCAGGTTCGGGTTCGACGCGCGCAGCTCGGGGATCTCGCGCCGACGCCCGAGGAGCGTCGTCACGTATCCCTGCCGCGCTGCAACCTCGCGGATGTGGAGCATGTACTGGCTGATGCCGGAGTACGTCGCGAAGTACCGGTCGATGAAGGCCTTGGCCTCCTCGCGGGAGATGTTCGCGCGCGTCGACAGCCCGTAGTCGCTCATCCCGTAGGCGATGCCGAAGTTCACCATCTTCGCCATCGAGCGCTCGTCCTTCGTCACGTCCTTCTCGTCCTTGTGAAGGACGAGCGCCGCCGTCCGGCGATGGATGTCCGCGCCCTCGGCGAACGCCTCGCGCAGGTGCGCGTCGCCCGACACGTGGGCGAGGATCCGCAGCTCGATCTGCGAGTAGTCCGCCGCCACCAGCACGCTGTCGGGCGAGCCGGCGACGAAGGCCCGGCGGATGCGGCGGCCCAGCTCGGTGCGGATCGGGATGTTCTGCAGGTTGGGGTCCGACGACGACAGGCGCCCCGTGGCGGCGACGGCCTGGTGGAAGGTCGTGTGCAGCCGGCCGTCGAGCGGCGCGATGAGCAGCGGGAGCGCCTGCACGTAGGTGCTGCGGAGCTTGCTGTACATGCGCCAGTCGAGCAGAGCGCCCACCATCGGGTGCGCCGCCCGGAGGTCCTCGAGCACCGACGCGTCGGTCGAGTACCCGGTCTTCGTCTTCTTCCCCTTCGGCAGGTCCAGCTCCACGAAGAGGACGTGCTGGAGCTGCTTGGGGCTCGCGAGGTCGAACAGGTGCCCGACGGAGCCGAAGATCTCGTCCTCCAGGCGCGCCAGCTCCACCCCGAACTCGGCGTCGAGGGCGGCAAGCGCGTCGAGGTCCAGCGCGACGCCGATCGCCTCCATGCGCGCGAGGATGGGGACCAGGGGGAGCTCGATCTCGCGGTAGAGGCGGTCGAGCCCCACCTCCGCGAGAGCGTCGGCCAGCGGCTCGCGCACCGCGAGCGCACCGAGCGCCTCGAGGCCGGCCCCCGCCGACGGCGCCGATCCAGATCGTGGGCAGGAGCCCGATCGCCGTGCCGAGCGCTCCGCCAACGAGCGAGCCGACCGGGATCGTCCCCCAGACGATGAACCGCATCGACGCGTTCATCCGTCCCTGCATCCGCTCCGGCGTGATCGCCTGGCGGAAGCTCACCTGGTTGATGTTGTAGACGACCGAGCCGAAGCCGAACAGGAGTCCTTCGGCGACGAGGAGCGCGAACGCCGTCTCGGCCGTCGCGAGCGGGATGAACAGGAGACCGAACGAGCTGACGGTCGCGCCGAGGACGATCGCTGCGCCCAGGCCGATCCGCTGCGCGAGACGTGTCGTGACCAGGGCGCCCAGGAGGAACCCGAGGTTGCCGATCGCGAAGATCACGCCGATGACGCCGGCGCTCATGCCCAGCTGACGCACGAGGTAGACGAGCAGGATCGCGAAGACCATCGTGCTGAACAGGTTCGAGGTCGCGGTCGAGAGGGCGATCCAGCGCAGGTACCGGTGCCCGACGACATACCGGATGCCTTCGGCGACGTCCTGCCGCATCCCCGGACGCTCACCGCCTGCCGCGACGTCCGGGTGGACCGGCCGCGGCTCGGGCCGCCGGATGAGGAACACGAACAGCGCGGATCCCAGGTAGCTGAGCGAGTCCACGAGGATCGCGATCGGCGCACTCAGCCACTCGATGAGGAGGCCGGCGATGGACGGGCCCACGAGCCCCGCGCCCGACCGGCTGATCTCGAGCTTCGCATTGCCCTCGACGAGATCCTCGCGGCCGACGAGCGACGGCAGGTAGCTCTGGTAGGCGATGTCGAAGAAGACCGTGAGGCACCCGGCGACGAACCCGACGATGTAGAGCTGCCAGATCGTGAGCGCGCCGAGCACGTACGCGACCGGGACGGATCCGAGGGCCACCGCGCGTCCGAGGTCGCCCGCGATGAGGATGGGCCTGCGGCGGAGACGGTCCACCCAGACCCCGGCCGGCAGCCCGAGGAGGATGAACGGGAGGAACTCGAACGTGCCGAGGAGGGCGACCTCGAACGGGGTCGCGTCGAGCAGGACGATCGCCGCGAGCGGCAGGGCCAGCTGCGTGACCTGCGTGCCGACCTGGCTGACGGTCTCGGCGGTCCACAGCTTGAGGAAATCGGGGTGGCGCCAGAGGCTCCGGCGCATCTCGGTCAAGGACACCTCCGAGCCGCGGCTATCGCGGCGGCTCCTGCGGCGACGATACACGGCGCCAGCCTCGCCGGGCCGTGGTGGTGGCTGCGCGGGTGGCCGAATGGGTGGGGCGGGCGGATCGTCGGGCGGGTGGTCGTCCGGCCTCCGGCATGCCATCATCGCCGCGTGCCGGATCTCCACGTCGCCTCGACTCGACGCCCCGCGTCGCCACACCGCCCGGGCAGCGGCGGACGCGACGCGGCGTGGACGCCCCCGGCATGACGCTGCGCGTCATCCACGGCGGCCGCGGCTCCAGCGACCTCGCGCCCGGGCTCCTCATCACCGGAGCCTCCGAGGTCGTCACGATGGCCGGCGGGCTGCGGATGGGCGCCGACCAGGATGACCCGGCCGTCCTCCGGGCGGCCGACGCGGGCGGCTCGGACGCACCCGATGCCCCGGTCGTCGCCTGCTGGGAGGGGCGCATCGTCGCGGTGGGGCCGCGCGAGAGCGTCGTCGCCGCGCTCGCGGCGGAGGGACTCCCGGCGAGCCGCTTCGCCCGCCTCGACGCGGACGGCGGCACGGTGACCCCTGGGCTCATCGACGCCCACACCCACCTGCTCTTCGCGGGCACGCGCGAGGGCGAGCTGCTCCTCCGGCAGCGGGGCGCGACCTACCTCGAGATCCTCGCGGCGGGCGGCGGGATCCTCTCCACCGTGGCGGCGACGCGGGCCGCGACCGAGGACGACCTGCTCGCCCACGGGCGCCGCTGGCTCGACGAGATGCTGTCGCACGGCGTGACGACCGTGGAGGCGAAGTCCGGCTACGGCCTGGACCCGGCCACCGAGCTGCGCCTCCTCCACGCGGCCGGGATCCTCGGCGAGGAGGGCCCCATCGACGTCGTCCCCACCTACCTCGGGGCCCACGCCGTGCCCCCCGAGTTCCGCTCGCAGCCGGACGCTGCCGACGCCTATGTCCGCTCGATCATCCAGGACCAGCTACCGCTCGTGGCCGCCCAGGGCATCGCCCGGTTCTGCGACGTGTTCTGCGAGCGCGGCGTGTTCAGCATGGAGCAGTCCCGACTCGTCCTCGAGGCCGCGATGGCCGTGGGCCTCGAGCCGCGCCTCCACGCCGACGAGATCGCGCCCTCGGGCGGGGCGGAGCTCGCCGCCGAGCTGGGGGCGATCAGCGCGGACCATCTGGCGGCGCCGTCCGCCGAGGGCATCGACGCGCTCGCCCGCGCCGCCGCGGAGGGTCGGCCGGTGATCGCCACGCTGCTCCCGGCCACGACGTGGTTCCTCATGGCCGACGACTACGCGCCGGCCCGCAGGCTCATCGAGCGCGGCGTCCCGGTCGCCATCGCGTCGGACTTCAACCCCGGCACGTCACCCACGCCCAACCTGTCGCTCGTGCTCACGGTGGCATGCCTCGAGCTCGGGCTCACCCCGGCCGAGGCGCTGGCGGGCGTGACGGTGAACGCGGCCCATGCGCTCGGCCTCGGCGACGAGGTGGGATCGCTCGAGCCGGGCAGGCAGGCGGACCTCGTCATCTGGCGCGTGCCGTCGTACGTCCAGATCCCGTACTACCCGGGTGCCAACCTCGTGCGCGCCGTCGTCAAGCGCGGCCAGCCCATCCTCGAGAGGCCCTGACGCGGGCGTCCGGACCCTCGCGGGGCCAGCTGGAAGGCCGCGCGGACGCCCGGTGGAGAGCGTCAGACCTTGCCGCGGGACTCCAGCAGGACGGTGACCGTCTCGTCCGGCAGGCCCGACGGCGAGATCGACAGCTTCGCCTGGGGGGCGGTCGGGACGCCGGCGCCCATCTCGTGGAAGAACTTCGCGATGGCATCGGCGCAGACGCCGTCGTCGCAGACCGGCATGGGCACCGCGATCTTCACGTCGAGCTGCGCGATGAGCTCCGCGGCCTTGGCGGGCGCCAGCACGCCGCCGATCGGCACGCACGCGATGTCCACCTGGCCGATCTCCCCGATCTTCTCCTCGGTGAGGGTGTGGCCGATGTCGCCGAGGTGGACGACGTGCATCCCGTCGAGCTCGTAGACGAACGCGACATTGCGGCCGCGGTCGGCTCCGCGCCGATCGTCCCGGCTCGTGCGGACGCCCGTGATGAGCACGTGCCGCACCTCGTACTCGCCGGGTCCCTCGAGCACGAACGCGTCGTCGAGGCTCGAAGGCACCACCGTGAGGCCGTCGTGCGTCGTGCGGCCCTTCGCGCGCGGGAGCGGCGCGTCGTCGGGGTGACTGAACGTGACGATGTCGGCCGCGATCCCTCGCCCGGTCGGTCCCACCACTGCCGGGTAGGGGTCCGCCACGACGACCGCGTCCTTTCCGCGGAGCCGGATGCAGCTCCGCCCGTACCAGGTGATCTCCATGGTCGGGGATTCTGACACACGCCGGCTGCCGCGCGGTGCCCCCGGTCGGGAGCCGTTCCGCGGGACTCCGTGGCGCCGCCGCGCGCCCCTCCTGCAGCGCCCCGCTGCCCCCCGGCGCACCGCTCGCGGCGCCAGCGCCCTCCTGCGCTACCCCGACGCGTCGTCCCCCCGCGGACAAAAAGAAGACCGGAGGCGCCTGCCCATGTGGCGCCTCCGGTCGAGGGAGGGAGGGTGGAACTGGAGGGTTTCGAGGGTTCCGAGAGAGGGAGTCCCTTCAGGTCCAGCGCCTACGTTAGGGCGCGAGGATTCAGCGACGATGCGCGAGACGGTTAAGAAACGGACATATCGGGGCGATCACGGGGATGTCGCGCGGGGGGAGCGCGGCGGTGCATCGACCGGCCGCCCACCGGCTGGCCAGGGCGAGAGCGGGGAGCGGGGCGGCCGGCGTCGCGCCCGTCACGACGCCGCGGGCATCCGTCGGGCACGGCGCGGGGCGCCGGGTCCGGGTCACGAGGACGGTCCGCCGGGCGCTGGCGGCGGTCAACTTGATCAGATCGTCGCCCCGTGACCGCTATCGCGCAGGGCGCCCCGGATCCTTGTCATATCGCCGCCCGGCGACCGCCAGACGGCGGGACGCAAGGCGAGGGCGCCGGCTGGGTGTGTGCCGGCCGTGACTGGCCGGCGACGCACGCTCGACCGTCGACGTAAGCCGACACGGCGGTATAATTCGGGATACCGCTATACAGGCAGGACGCGATGACGAAGCTCTACTACTCGCCGAAGGAAGTCGCCGAGATCCTGGACATCAGCGACGACGCGGTCCTCGATCTCGTCAATCGCGGCTCGTTGCCGGCCCTTCGGGTCTCGCCGCGCATCACGCGGATCCCGATCGCGGCCTTCGATCTCTGGCGCGAGGGGTTCACGCCACGCCGCCGACGCGTGACGATCGGCCCCGCTCGACGACACGTCGAGGTCGGGGAAGGCGAGCAGCTTCCTGCTCCCCGCAGGATGGCCCGGGGGTGACGCTGGCATCGACGAACGACCTGCTCGCTTATCTCGCCGACCTGGTCGAGGAGCTCGAGCGGTACGCCGTCACCCTGCTGCCGCCCAATGACGGGGATCAGATCATCCTGGGACGGGATCAGGGTGGAAGCCTGGTCGTCGACCTCGAGGGCCGCCTTCCCATGTCGCGCAGATCGGGAGCCGTCGATCTCGACCTGTTCGAGCGCTGGCGACCGACCGGCCGGGACGAGTGGGCCTGCGTCGAGTACAGGTACGAGCTTCGACATCACGAGATCGGGTACCGGCGAGCTCTCCACCGCCATGACGAGGAGCACTTCGTCCGTATGCACGGCGTCGCGACCCATGAGCACTGCGAGGCGACGATGGGGGTCGAGGCCTGCGGCCACTACTACGGCCTTCCGGTGGTGGACGCCTTCGACGGCTTCCGCCGTCTGTACGGCACGTGGCTGACGGATCAGAAGCCAGACTGCGCTGCGTTGGACTGCCTCGACTGAAGCGCCGGCCTCCGTCGGCCGCCCCCCCGCCACCGCCTCTCGCGCCATCGTGGGATACGCTCTGCGCGATGGAATCCTCGTCGCTGACCCACGGTCCCGGGGCGCGTCGCCCGGCCTTCCGGG
>CAIYQJ010000049.1 GCA_903928275.1 uncultured Chloroflexota bacterium | reverse complement strand
GCGGGGGCCGTGATGCGCTGGGCGCGGGTCGGCGGTGACGAGCCCGACGAGGGGCACGACGCTGACAGGTCGGGTGCGGGCGCACCGGCCGACTGAACTCCGTTGGGCCGCCCATGAACCCATCGTCGGTGCGGCCGCCGGTGCTACTGAGGCTCGGCGGTCATCGAGCCCCAGACCGGTCTCGCGCGAACCGGGACCCTCTCGCGCCGGCGGCTTGACTACGCCTCGCGCCCGACTCGTCGCGGCACGAGCGCCGACAGCCCGAGCACGAATAGGAAAGCCCCGGAGATGGGGATGAACCCGACGGTGCCGATCAGCTGACCGACCGAGTTCGGCAGCAGGCTCCCGGTGGGCTCCCAGTAGTAAAGGACGGGCAGGAGCCAGCCGACCGCCCCGAGCACGACGACGGCGAGGGCACTCGCGCGGTCACGATCCGCCCATCGGAAGAGCAGCCAGCCGACCCCGGCGACCGCGCCCGCCACGAGGAGCCACGCGATCACGGGTCGCCAGATGACCGTCATCGGGTCGAACGCGGCCCCGGGCGCGGCCGACTGCTGGGTCTGGGCGGCCTGCATCGTCGTGACGAAGTGCCACTCGAGCACGTAGCCGAGCGCGAACACCCCGAGGGTCGCTACCACCAGCACGAGCGGTCGTCTCATGTCGCCCCCAACCGTCCCCGAGATGCGTCGGCCGGGCATGATCGCACCCCGACGCGCGCCAGGACCGTCCGGGCCGCCACGTCACCGGCACGTGGCTGAGGCGCGATCTCTGCCCGGCGCGCCGCAGTCACCCCATCGTGAGTGCCATCACCGCCTTCTGTGCGTGGAGCCGGTTCTCCGCCTCGTCGTAGACGACGGAGTGCGGTCCGTCGATGACGGCGTCGGCGACCTCGACGCCGCGGTCGGCCGGCAGCGGGTGCATGTAGATCGCGTCGCCGGCAGCGAGCGCGAGCCGTCGCTCGTCGGTGATCCAGTCGGTGTAGCGGTCGGCGATCGCCTTGCCGTCCGCCTCGTCGGTCGCCGTGAGCAGGGCGCCCCAGCTCTTCGCGTACACGATGTCGGCGCCGCGCATCCCGGCGTCGAAGTCGTCCATGACCTCGAAGCTGCCGCCGGAGCGCCGGGCGTTCTCGGCGGCCTGGTCGACGACGTCCGTCGGGAGCCGGAACTCGGGCGGGTGGACGAGCCGGACGTGCATGCCATACCGGCTCGTGAGGAGCGAGAGGTCGACCGGGACGCTGATCGGCTTCTGGTAGCTGGCGGCGTACGCCCAGCTGATGTCGATCGTCAGGCCCTTCGGACTGCCCTTCTTCTCGAGGATCGTCATGAGGTCGGCGAGCGACTGGTGCGGGTGGTACAGGTCGCACTGCATGTTGAGGACCGGGACGCGGCTTGCGGCCGCCACGTCGCGGATGTAGCCGTTCCCGACGCCCCAGTCCACGTTGCGGATCGCGATGCCGTCGTTGTAGCGGCCGAGGATCTCGCCGATCTCCTTCGCCGTGTCGCCGTGGGAGATCTGCGTCGTGCGGCTCTCGATGAACTGCGCATGGCCGCCGAGCTGGGCCATCCCCGCCTCGAACGACGCGCGCGTCCGCGTGCTCGAGAAGAAGAAGAGCATCGCGAGGACGCGGTCGCGGAGGAGCGGGTGGGGGATGCCCAGCGCCCGCTCCCGCTTCAGCTGGAAAGCGACGTCGAGGATGGTGTCGATCTCCTCCTTCGTCCACTCCTGGAGGCTGATGAGGTCTCGCCCGCGGAGGTTCGTCTGCATCGCGCGCCCCTACTCGGCGGCGCCGAGGACGAGCGAGAGCAGGGACATCCGCATGACGACGCCGTTGAACGCCTCGACCCAGTAGCGCTGGTGGCGGGTGGCGTCCACGTCCTCGGGGAGCTCGTCCATCCGCGGGAGCGAGTGGAGGATGATCGACCAGCTCCGCGCCTTCTCGCGCAGCAGCTCCCGCGTGACGACGTACTCCGCCGGCGTCGTGGGCATCGTGCCCTTTCGCTCATCGCGCGAGGAGGTGTAGTCGGCCTGGACCACCGGCTCCATGTAGATGACATCCGCCTCGCCGATGACGTCGCGCACGTCGGCGGCCTCGCGGTACCGGACGTTGAGCGCGTCGAGCTCGGCCTTGAACTCGGGCAGCAGCGACATGTCCGGCGGGCCGACCACGATGGCCTCCGCGTCGAACTGCGACATCGCGTAGAGGATCGAGTGCATCGTCCGCATCCGCATGTCGCCCACGAGGAGGAACGTGAGGCCGTCGAGCGAGCCCATCTCGGTGCTGATCGTGTAGAGGTCGGTGAGGACCTGCGTGGGGTGCTCGCCCCAGCCGTCGCCGCAGTTGATGACGGGCACGGACGCCCATTTGGCGGCCTCCGCCGGCGCGCCCTGCTGGAAGTGGCGGATCGCGATGACGTCCGCGTAGTACTCCAGCATGTGGAACGTGTCCTTGATCGACTCCTGGTAGAAGTCGCCGGCCCGCGTCATCTTGGAATCGGAGAAGCCCAGGACGTGCCCGCCGAGCCGGTGCATGGCCGCCTCGGTCGAGAGCCGCGTCCGGGTGCTCGGCTGGTAGAACGCGGTGAGGAGCGTCTTGTCCTTCAGCGTGTCCGTGTTGCGCCGGTCTCGCGCGATCGGCTTCAGGTCGTCGCAGACCTGGAAGACCCGCATGAACTCGTCCCGACTGAAGTCCTTCAGCGAGAGGATGTCGCGTCCGACGAAGCTCCTCATGATCGATCTCCCGTGCGTGCTGCGGTTTCCGATGGCGATGGCGAGGGCGATGGCGAGGGGACGCCCGACGGCGACGGCGGAGCGCCCGGCGGAAGTGGTCCGCCGGGCGAGTTCCGATGGACCCCGGTGAAAAGGACGGCGACCGACTCGTCCGGCCCCACGAGACCACGGGCGACCATCTGAAGGAGCCCGGCGAGTCCCGACGATCCGGTGTGGTCCACGTCGATCCCGGTGGCGGTGCGTGCGAGGCCGTTCGCCTCGGCGAGGGTCTGCTCGTCCACCACTTGCGGCGAGCCGCCGCTCGCGAGCATCCCGCGCACGACCGCCAGCCAGTCGTACGTCTCGTCGTCGAGGATGCCCTCCGCCACGCTGTGCGGCTCGGCCTCCCACGGCCACATGAACGCGGAGCGGTGGCGGGCGGCGTCCGCGAGGACGGCCGCGAGGCGCGGGTCGTCGAGGTCCACGGGCGCCGGGTCTGTCGGCGCGGGGCCGGCCGCGGCCCCCGGGACGCCCGACGCGACGGTCCCGAGGCCGACCTCCGGCCCGTTCGCGTCGCGCAGCCGCGCGACGACCCGGTCGTACGCGCGCCGCAGTGGTGCGACGCCCTCCGCCTGGACGGCGTGCAGCCGCGGCAGCGCCACCGGGGCGCCGAGCCGGCGCGCATCGAGGAACCCGCCGATCGCCGAGGCCGCGAGCGCGCCGCCGCCGACCTGGACGAACAGCCGATCGAGCGACCGGCCGGACGCGACGAGCGACGAGACGATCTCCCAGCCGAGCGTCTCGCCGCCCTCGATCGCGAGGCCGTTGAGGTCGCCCTGGCACGTGAACGGGACCGCACCGGCCGCAAGGGCCGCGTGGAGCCGGGCGACGGTCGGGTCACCCGGGACGCCCGGGACGCGCTCGCAGACCTCGATCCGGGCACCGAGCTCACGCAGCCGCGCGACGACGGTGGGTTCCGCGTGGTCGGGGATGAAGACATCGAGGTCGCGGCCCGAAGCCCGCGCGACGACCGCCGCCGCGAGGGCCGCGTTCCCGCAGCTCGCGATGGCGAACGGTGGGCGCCCCGGCCCCGACCACCCGGGGCTGACCGCCCCCCCGGCTCCTTCGCGCGTCGCGCGCACGATGTCCGCCACGTCGAGCTCGATGAGCGTTCCCATGAGGTGGCGGGCCTTGTGCGAGCCGGAGACGTTCCCCGTCTCGTCCTTCACCCAGACGCCGCCGGCCGCCGAGAAGCCGAGGCGGTCCGACAGCGCCGCGTCCCGCGCGAACGGCGTCTCGCGGAATCCGTGGCCGTCCACCGCCGCGACCGCGGCGTCGATCCGCTCCACGAGCGTGACGAGGTCCGCGTCCGAGAGGCCTGCGGCGCGGCCGGCGTGGTATGCGTGGAGCAGCGTCCGGTACCGGACGAACGGCTCGGGCTCCGTCCCGGCGGGGAACGACAGCCGCGCGGGATCGAGGACGCGCGTGACGACATGGTCGATGTCGTCGTCGGGCACCGCCGCCGGGCACCGCAGCACCACCGGGTCGCCGTCCGGCAGACGCCAGCCGCAGCCGGCGCAGGCGATCGCGGTGGGGAGCCGGTTCGCGGACGTCGGGGGCGTCATCCGGCCACGCCGACTCCCGCCCGCGCGTTCATCTCGCGGATGGCGTCGTCCCAGGCCGGGATGCTCGCCCGGAGACCACGCCAGAAGGACTGGTCGCGCCGCGCGACGAAGTCGGCGAACGGGACGCCCTGCTGCTCCACCCACGTGAAGTACCCGAGATTGAAGATCCGCTCCCGCTCGGCCGGGGTGAGCTCGAGCAGGTCGTCCGTGCCGGCGCCCAGCACGTAGCGCCCGAACGTCTCGGCCGCCTGCGCGGCGCCGAACCCGCCGGGGAAGTCCCGCGCGAGGATCTTGTCGACCTCCGTCAGGTACATCGCCGCGCCGTCGGTGGCCACGGTCACGACCGCTTCGTGGGCGCCCAGGCCCAGCTGCTTCGCCGTCTTGATCGCGGCCAGGATGTTGCAGATCGACGAGATGCCGAAAGCCGGGAGCTCGGCCAGCACGGCGTCGGGGACGCCCCGCGCCGCGAGGTGCGCGCGCCCGACCGCCGTGTTGAGGAGGACGAGAAGCCGGTCGGTGGCCCGGTCCGAGATGCCCACGACGAGGTCGGTGTTCATCACGTTCTGGATGAGCGGGATGTGCTTGTCGCCGATCCCCTGGATGTTGTGCTCGCCGAAGCCGTTGCGCAGCATCGTCGGGCACTCCAGCGCCTCGACGGCCACGATCTTCGTCCCGTGGCGGTCCTTGAGCCAGTCGCCCGCGCCGATCGTCCCGGCGGATCCGGTGGCGGACACGAACGCTGCCGGCCGCATACCCGGCATCCGGTCCTCGAGCGCCTCCACGACCCGCTCCAGGGCTCGGCCGGTCACCGCCCAGTGGACGAGGTGGTTCCCGTACTCGGAGAACTGGTTGAGGATCACGTTCGCCGGATCGCGCTCGAGCTCGGCGCACGTGTCGTAGATCTCCTTGACGTTGCTCTCCGTGCCCGGCGTCCGGACGATGTCGGCCGGGTCCGTGACCCACCGCTCGAGCCACTCGAAGCGCTCGCGGCTCATCCCTTCCGGGAGGACAGCGACGCCCCGGCAGCCGAGGATGCGCGAGATCGCCACGCCGCCGCGGCAGTAGTTGCCGGTCGACGGCCAGATCGCCCGCTGTGTCGTGGGGTCGAACTCCCCGGTGACGAGGCGCGGTACGAGGCACGCGTACGCCGCGAGGACCTTGTGGGCCGCGATCATGGGGAACCGGTCCCCGAGGGCGACCACGATGGGTGCCTCCACGCCGGTGAGCGCCGCGGGGAGGACGACGTGATCCGGGGTGGGAAGGTCACCGCGGCGGTCCGCGGAGTTGTGCCAGTGGACCCGGAACAGGTTGCGCGGGTCGGGCGCGTCGGGGTCGACGCCGGCGAGTGCGGCCCGCCGCGCGGCGGGGATCGTGGGCGGGTCGATCAGCTCGGCGAATGTCGGAAGGACGGTCCGCGTCTCGCGGAAGCGTCCGACCGTCCGCTCGTACGCGGTGCGGTCCGCCGGTGCACTGCCCGGGCCTGCCGTCATCTGTCGCTCCTTCGGGGGCGACGTGTGCCGCCCGGATCGCGCGTCGTATCCTACTGGCCGGCCCGAGGCGCGACTTCGGGCCGGACGGCACACCCCGGCGCAGGGCTGCGCAGCCAAGATTCGGGCGCCGACGGCAGCGTCGGAAGGGCCACTCGGCCCCGCCTGCGGTACCAGGTTCGCACGATGGACTTCATCCTCAACGGCCGGCCGGTCTCGGTCGAGGCCGAACCGGGCACGAGCCTGCTGGAGATCCTCCGGGAGCGCTTCGGGCTGCGCTCGATGAAGGACGGCTGCGCCCCGGAAGGGACGTGCGGAGCCTGCACGGTGCTCTTGGACGGGCGGCCGGTGGTCTCGTGCGCCCGCGACGCGGCGCGGTGCGCGGGCCACGCTGTCGTGACGCTCGAGGGACTGCCGCCGGATGTCCGGGCCGCGTGGGCAGACGCGTTCGTCGCGACCGGCGCCAGCCAGTGCGGCTTCTGCTCGCCGGGGATCGTCATGAAGGTCGAGGGGTTGCTCGGCCGCGCGGCCGCGCCAACGCGCGACGAGATCGCCCACGCGCTGGCCGGCAACCTCTGCCGCTGCACGGGCTACGTGAAGATCGTCGATGCGATCGAGCGCGTCGCTGCCGAGCGGCGCGGCCCCGGCGTCGCCGTGGGACACGGTGAACGGCCTGTCGTCGTCACCGGGGAGCCGGGCGGCGCTGGTGCCGGCGGACGAACCAGAGGCGTCGGCGCCCGAACCGATCGGATCGGCGCCCGTGCCATGGCCCTCGGCGAGCAGCAGTTCGTGGCGGACATGGTCGTCCCGGGGATGCTCCACGGTGCGCTGCGCCTCAGCGACCACCCGCGGGCGGTGGTCCGGCGCATCGACACGACCCGGGCATGGGCAGCGCCGGGGGTTGTCGCGATCGTCACGGCCGCCGATGTCCCCGGCGAGCGGATCGTGGGTCTGCTCACGAGCGACTGGCCGGTCTTCGTCGCCGAGGGAGAGACGACGCGCTGCGTGGGCGACGTCCTCGCTGCGGTCGCCGCCCGGACGCGGCGCGAGGCACGCGCGGCCGCCGCGCTCATCGACGTGGAGTACACGGTCCTCCGTCCCGTGAGCGACCCGTTCGCGGCGCTCGAACCCGGAGCCCCGGCCGTCCACGCAGAAGGCAACCTGCTCTCCACGTCGGTCGTGCGCCGGGGCGACGCCGCGGCGGCACTGGCGTCGGCGGCCCACGTGGTCCGCGACCGCTTCACGACGAGCGCCGTGGAGCACGCCTTCCTCGAGCCGGAGGCCTGCCTGGCGGTTCCGGACGCCGGGCCGGACGTCGCCGCGGACGAGCCCGCGCTCCACCTCTTCTCCCAGGGCCAGGGCATCTGGGATGACCGGCGCCAGGTCGCCGCCCTCCTCGGCCTCCCCGAGAAGGCCGTTCGCGTCACCCAGGTGGCGACGGGCGGCGCCTTCGGCGGCAAGGAGGACCTCTCCGTCCAGGGGCAGGCCGCGCTGCTCGCTCACGTGACCGGGCGCCCGGTCCTCCTCGCGCTCTCGCGGCCGGAGAGCCTCCGGCTCCACCCGAAGCGCCACGCCATGACCCTGGACTACGAGGTGGGCTGCGACGCGGAGGGCCGGCTCGTCGCGGTGCGGGCCCGGATCGTCGGCGACACCGGCGCCTACGCGAGCGTCGGCGCCAAGGTCCTCGAGCGCGCAGCCGGCCACGCGTGCGGCGCCTACCGCGTCCCCAACGTCGACGTCGAGGCGCGCGCCGTCTACACGAACAACCCGCCGGCGGGCGCCATGCGGGGCTTCGGCGTCGTCCAGGTGACGTTCGCGCTGGAGGGGATCATCGACCGGCTGGCGGAGCGCGTCGGCATCGACGG
>CAIYQJ010000048.1 GCA_903928275.1 uncultured Chloroflexota bacterium | reverse complement strand
CGCCAGCGCCTCGTGGACGGCCATGGTGAGGCGGCGGCGCAGTTCGGTCTGGCCGAGGAGGAGCAGACAGAGTCGGTTCTCGGCATCCATCTGATAGTTGGTGAGGAGCCGGAGATCTTCGAGGACGTCGGCGCGCAGGTGGTGGGCCTCGTCCACTAATGTTGAGCTCAACATTAATCGATCTGGACTACACCGCTTCGCGGTAGTGTTCGCCCCTCGATGCCCCGCCCCTGATGTCCCCGCGCGTTGGCGTATCGTTGCTGACCGAAAGGAGGCGTATCCATGACGCCACTGCGGCAGCGAATGATCGACGACATGCGGCTCCGCCATCTCTCTCCCCACACCGTGGCCTCGTACCTCGGGCAGGTCACGCGGTTCGCGGCGCACTTCGGCCGATCCCCTGAGACGCTGGGACCGGAGGACATTCGCACGTACCAGGTGCACCTGACGACGGCGCGTCGTCTCAGCGTCAGCTCGGTGCTGATCGCCGTCGCCGCCCTGCGGTTCCTCTACAAGGTCACGCTCAGGAAGGACTGGCGGTTTGACGAGTTCATTCCGCTCCCGAAGAAACCACAGACCCTCCCGGTCGTTCTCAGCCCCGAGGAGGTGCAGCACTTTCTCGCCTGTGTCGTCAGCGTCAAACACCGTACGATCCTCACGGTCTGCTACGCCGGCGGCCTCCGCATTTCCGAAGTCGTGCGCTTGAGGATTGCCGACATCGACAGCCAGCGCATGGTCCTCCGCATCGAGCAGGGCAAGGGCCAGAAGGATCGCTACGTCATGCTCTCGTCCAGGCTGCTGACGATCTTGCGTGACTGGTGGCGCCGCGAGAAACCCACCCACTGGCTCTTCCCCGGCGAGGTCGCGGGGGCGCCCGTCACCCGAAGCGCCGTCGAGCGCGTCTGCCAGCACGCCCGTCGGCGGTCCGGGATTGCCAAGCCGATTACCCCCCATTCGCTTCGGCACGCCTTCGCCGTCCACTTGCTCGAGTCGGGCACGAACGTGCGCACGATCCAGTTGCTGCTGGGGCATCGCAGTCTCGCGACCACGGCTCGCTACTTACGCATCGCGACCAGTTCGGTCTGCGCCACCCCCAGCCCGTTCGATCTGTTGCCGTGTCCGCCGCCTCCTCCTGAGTCCGCCCCGGTCCCGCCACCGCACTTCTGAGCGGCAGGCCGATGCCTCGTGCTCCGCTGGCCGTGGCGGACGTCTTCCGCCGCTACGGCGACGCCTACTGTGCCCGCGCGGGCGCCGCCTTCTCGACGGCCCAGCGGCGGGTGATGACCGCGATCCAGCGGTGTCGGACCGCTGCGCTCGGCGGCCATGTCGAACAGTGTGATCGCTGCCACCATCGGCGCGTGTGGTACAACTCCTGCCGCGATCGCCATTGCCCTACGTGCCAATCGCTGGCGCGCGCCACGTGGGTCGCACGCCGCGAAGCCGAACTCCTCGACACCCAGTACTTTCACGTCGTCTTCACCGTACCCGAGGCGATCGCGGCGATCGCCTCGCAGAACAAAGCCGTGGTCTATCGGATCTTGTTCCGGGCGACCGCGGAGACGCTCCGCACGATCGCGGCCGACCCCGCGCACCTCGGCGCCCAGATCGGCTTCTTCGCGGTGCTGCACACATGGGGCCAGCAACTCCTCCATCACCCGCACCTGCACTGCGTTGTCCCGGGAGGCGGCCTCTCGCCGGATGGCTCCCGCTGGGTGGCGTGTCGCCCCGGCTTCTTCCTCCCGGTCCGCGTGCTGGCCCGCCGCTTTCGCCGCCTCTTCCTGGCGTACCTCCACGAGGCGTTCGAGGCCGACGCGCTGCACTTCGGCGGGTCGCTCCGGCCACTCCGCGACCCCCAGGTCTTTGCGGAGTACGTGGCCGCCACACGACAGGTCGACTGGGTGGTCTACGCGAAGCCGCCCTTCGCCGGCCCGCGGCACGTGCTCGACTACGTCGGGCGCTACACGCATCGGATCGCCATTTCGAATCACCGTCTCCTCGCGATCGACGACGGCACGGTCACCTTCCGCTATCGAGACTACCGGGTCGGCGGCACCGAGAAGACGATGACGCTCACCGCCGACGAATTCATTCGGCGGTTTCTGCTCCACGTGCTCCCTCCGGGATTCCAACGCATCCGGTACTTCGGGTTCCTCGGACACCGGTGCCGGACCGCGCAGATCGCCCGATGCCGAGCGCTCCTCGACATGCCGTCTCCCGATCCGCCACCTCTCGACGCCCCGGCCGCGGACTACCGTGACCACTACGAAGCCCTCACGCACGTCTCGCTGCGCGCCTGTCCGATCTGTCACGAGGGCCGCATGCTCGCCGTCGATCAGTTCGGCCCGCTCGACCACCCGTGGCCGGCGCTCGATACGTCCTGACGTCATGCACACCATTGATCGACGGGCCGCCCCAGTCACGACCCTGCGCGCGTCGCGGACAGGGACTCGTCCGCCTCGCGCCCTGGTGCGCCCCCGATGCCTGCGCCGATCCACGCTCGTCGAGCCGCCACACGCTCGTCGAATCCCTGCTGCGGCGCGGCCACGCCCGTCCGTCCTCGCCGCAGCGCCGTTGACGCCCCTGATCCGACGCGTGCTCGCCACGGGCGCCCCGATACAATCCCCATAGGCAAGCGCCTCGCCTGCGGTTCAGTCCAATGCATCTTTTGTCCACCACCGCGGCGGCTCCAGGCCAACGCCCCTTCCCGCGCCTGGCCGCCGCGGTGCTGGGCAAAAAATGCTCTGCATTATGGAGAGCTTTCCATAATGAAGAGGCCCAGGTTGACTGGGGCAGTTTCGGCACGATCCGGATCGGCCACGGCACGCGGTCCCTGTCCGGTTTCGTGATGGTCCTCTCGTACTCGCGCGCCCTCTTCGCGCACTTTACGTTGGACCAGACGCTCGAGAGCTTTTTGCGCGGACATGTCGAGGCCTTCCAGGTCTTCGGCGGATCGGCCCGCACGCTGGTCTACGACAACCTGAAGACGGCCGAGATCG
>CAIYQJ010000047.1 GCA_903928275.1 uncultured Chloroflexota bacterium | reverse complement strand
GGTCGGCGAGCAGCCGGAAGTCGAGCCCGGGCTCGTCGTGGAGGGATCGGAGCGTGTCGGCGACGTCCCCGGGCGCGACGCGGATCTCGGTCTCGTCGTGACGCTGGTACACGCCGCCCACGAGGCGGTCGCCGAATCGACGCTCGAGGCGGGCGCGGAGGGCGCGGTCCATGCGGCTACAGCCCCGCCGGGACCGTGGGGCCGATCGGCCGCTCCGCCCACTTGCCGCGGCGGTCCACGACGATCTTCTGGAGCTTCATCATCCCGTAGATGAGGCCCTCCGGACGCGGCGGGCATCCCGGGATGTACACGTCCACCGGCAGGACGCGGTCGATGCCCTGGATCGTGGAGTAGCTGCGCTTGTAGCGGCCGCCGGAGCACGTGCAGTCGCCCATGGCCACGCACCACTTGGGCTCGGGCATCTCCTCCCACAGGCGGACCAGGGGCTCGGCCATCTTCGTGGTGAGCGTGCCGGCGACGATGAGGACGTCCGCCTGCCGTGGGCTGGCGCGGAACGGGAACATCCCCCAGCGGTCGATGTCGTTGCGGCTCGTGGCGGTGGACATCATCTCGATGGCGCAGCAGGCGAGGCCCGACAGCAGCGGCCAGAGGCTGTTGGCGCGGATGAGGTCGAGGATGAGGTCCGCCTTGGCGGGGACGATCTCGAGCGCGCCCCAGCGGGCGTCGTCGTGGCGGCCGATCCCGGCCTCCTCGAGCTCGCGGAGATGGGTGATCCCCTCGTTGATGCCCTTCACGCCGGGGCCGTAGGCGGCAGGGTCGGCGGGCGTCCACAGCTCGTTCGCGACGACGAGCGGAACGCTCACGTCCGTGGCGGTCTCCGGCACGGGCAGCGCCTGGGACCCGTCGCGGGCGCCGCTGCCGCCGATCGGGTCCAGGGCGTCGCCGCTCAACGCCACGTGAGGACGCCCTTCCGCCAGGCGTAGCCGAGGCCCACGAGGAGGATCGCGACGAAGACGAGCATGGAGACGAAGGCGGCGATGACCTGGTCGTGGGTCAGGCTGCGGAAGACCATGGCCCAGAGGTAGATGAAGACCACCTCGATGTCGAACGCGACGAAGAGGAGCGCGTAGATGTAGAAGGAGAGGCCGAATCGCCCCCACGTGTCGCCGTACGTGTCGATGCCGGACTCGTACGGTCGGCCCTTGTGCTCGTCCCCGCGGGTGCGGTGCGAGATGAGCCACGACGCGCCGATCGTCAGGAAGACGAACGACACGCCGGCGAACGCGAACCCGACGACGTACCAGAGCTCGGTCATCGATCCTCAAGCGGCCGTCGGTAGGCGGCCCGCGATCCGGTTCTCCCTCGCGCGCCGGACGGGCCGGCGGCACGCGGGCCAGTGTATCAGGGGCACCCGTGCTCAGGCAGCACCGGCTCCGGCGGCGCCGACGAGCCCCCGGAGGCGCTGCGCGCCGGCCGGCAGATCGCGTCCCAGGGCGAGGACGAAGAACCCGCCGGTGGCGCGCGGATCGAGGAGGCGGGCCACCGCCGATCGCATGGCGAGGTACGACTCGAAGGTCGTCGCGGGGTCGGACCGCACGCCTTCGACCAGCTCCGCGAGCCCGCAGGCGACGAGGAAGCGCGCCTGGGTGGTGCGTCCGATCGGGGCCAGCCCGCGGAGGTGGGCACCGTCCTCCAGGGCGGTGATGTCCACGTGCGCGGTGAGGTCCTGGTCGCCGGGATCCGCGTACGGGTCGTCGAGGACCTCGTGCCCGCGGTAGGCGAGCAGGGTGCCGGCCGGCCGGCGCGCCGCGTCGTACAGCTGCACGGCCGACGCGCCGTAGTCGACGACGAGGACGTGCCCGCGCCGCAGGTCGCGCGCCACCTCGTCGAGCCAGGCCTCGTCCTCGAGCCGGACCTCCGCGACCTGGCCATCCGCCAGCTGCACGCCGTCGGCCGCGAGTCGGGCCGCGATCGCCGGCGTCGACGGTTCGGCGAGGACGTCGACGAACCGGCCCCCGAGGGCCGCCGATGGCCCAGCGCCCGCGAGCGACTCCTCCCAGCCGACGAGGATCTCCCGGAGTCGACCGCCGCGGGCCGCGACACGGTGGACCGGGAGGGCATCGACGAACTCGTTCGCGAGGACGACGCCGACGATCGGGACGCCCGGGACCGGGTCGGCCACCTGCACCTCCGGCGCGGTGGCGGCCACGCGCGCCTCCAGCTCGCGGCGGCGATGCGGGTTCACCTCGACCGGCTCCACGCGGATCGGGACGCCGCCCCCCGCGCCCGCCGCGCCCGCCGCGCCCCCCGCGCCCGCCGCGAGCAGGCCCGATCCGTCCGCCCGGAGGCCGTCGAGGATGGCCCCGATGAGGGCCCCGGAGCCCGCGCCGTACTCGCGCAGCGTGAACGGGTCGGGGCGCCCGAGCAGCCGCCAGCAATCGTCGACCTGCCGCGCCAGCGTCCGCCCGAAGAGCGGGTGCATCTCGGGCGCGGTGAGGAAGTCGCCCTCGCGCGTGGGCCGAGCGGCGGGCTGCATGTAGTAGCCGAGGCTGGTGTCGGCCAGCGAGACGTCCATGAAGCGCGCGAACGTGATCGGCCCGACGTCGCGGATCTCGTCGCGCAGTCGGCACGCGAGATCGTGGCTCATCGAGCCGACCCGGCGACAGGGGCCGGCCCCGGCCCGCCGCTCGGATCGCGCCGGACGGCCGGGAAGAGGAGCCGCAGGCCTGGACCCACGAGGCTGTGACCGCCGAGGAGGATGGGGACGGGCGCGACGACGGCGCTCTCGGTGAGGGTGCGGAGCCAAGGATCCGCGATGCGGTCCGGCAGCAGGAGGTCCGACGCGAGGCGATCCTCGGGCACCGGCCAGGCGCGCTCGTCGGCGCCGCGGGCGTGAGCGAGGAGGACGCGCGTGTCCACGACCGCCGCGTCGCCGAGCCGCGCGACCAACGGTCCGAGGGCCGCGGGCCCGGCCGCCTCGAGCAGCATGCCGAGGACCGAGGCCGGCGGTCGGTCGGCGGTTCCCAGGTCGGCCCGATGGGCCGTGGCGTCGGCGGCGGCGGTCGAGTCGGCCGTGGCCCCGTCGCGGCTGCCGATCGTCGCCGGCCCCGCCACCGGACCCTGCGCCAGCCGGCTCGCGGCGCGCAGGCCGCGCTCCTCGACGAGCGCGCGGACGCGGCACGCCGTGGCCCGCTCGAGATGCGCGAGGCCGTCCGCGGAGATCCGCCCCGTCACGACGAGCTCCGCGCGGAGGTCCGCGCCCACGGCCTCCACGGCCGCGAGCCGCTTCCGGAACGCCCCCAGCGGCGCGTCGTGGGCCGTCGCGATCGCCCGGAGGCCCGACGGGCAGCGCCGGGAGCGCGCCAGCAGCGCGAGGTCAGCGAGACCGTCGAGGTCCGCCTGGAGCCACCATCGGTCCCGGAGGTCCGCCACCTGGAGCCCCGCGCACTCGGCCAGCCACCGCGGCAGCGCGTTGTCGCCCGGGAGGTCGGGGACCTCGGCCAGCACGCCGGGCGCGTTTGGGAGCGCCACGACATCGCCCGAGTAGCGGTTGTTCGCGAGCGCGGCGCCGTGCAGGCCCGCGCCGGTGTCCGGTCCTCCGGCGCCGTGCGGGCTCGCGGCAGTGTCCGGTCCTCCGGCCGCCGCGGCCACCAGGCGGCGACGATCCGCGACCCCCGCCAACGGGATCGAGCCGGACCCGAGGATCACGGCGCCGGACCGGGCCGGGAGGTCGGCGACCGCATGTCGGAGCCGCTCGCCGAACGTACGATCGGCCGCGTCAACGATGATGCGCACATCGGCGGCGCCGGCCGCGAGGAATCCGGTCCGGTGCACGCCGGCGAGGGCGACCCGGGCCGTCGCGAACGCACGGACCAGCGGGCCCGCCTCCGGCGACACCGGGGCGTGGAAGACGAGGACGAAGACCGGTCGCACGGAAGGAGTATCGGGGTCCATGGCGCAGCGGGTGACGGCGGCGATCGGGCTCGGGTCGAACGTGGGCGACCCGGACGCGGTGCTTGCCGCGGCCGTGCACGCGCTGGGGGCGCTCGCGGACGTACGTCTCCTGGCCGTGTCGCGCCTCTACGCGACCGACCCCGTCGGCGTGACGGACCAGGCTGAGTTCCGCAACGCGGTCGTCCTTCTCGACGTCCCGGCCGGGCCGGACCCGCAGACCGGCGCCATCGCCCTCCTCGTGGCCCTCAAGTCGCTCGAGCGGTCGTTCGGTCGTCTCGATCGAGGCCGGTGGGGCCCGCGCGAGATCGACCTCGACCTGCTCCTGTTCGGCGACGACCACGTGAGCGTCGAGCGGCCCGAGGAGGCACGGTCAGCCGATCCGGCGAAGGCGCCTCGACCGCTGGAGGTCCCGCACGTCCTCGCGCGCGAGCGGCTCTTCGTCCTCGTGCCGCTCGCGGACGTGGTGCCGGACGCGACGCCGCCCGGCTGGGACGAGACCGTGGCGGCCGCCCGCGACCGCGTCGCCGTCATCGAGCGACCGGACGCGGTGCGCGCGATCGCCTCGTGGGATCCGGCGGGCGGGTACTGGAGGCCGCTCGCGTAGCCGCCGCGCCCGACGTCGCTCCGCGCCCCGCCGTCACCCCGCTTCCGGTGGCCGCTCGCCTTCCGGTGATCAGTCCTCGTCCGGCGGGCGCACCTCGTCGGCCGTCCGCGCTCCGGGGTCGGCCAGGGCGGCTCCCTCCGCCAGGCTCTCGGACAGGGCGGCAGCCAGGTAGCGGAACGTCCACTCTTCGGCGAACGGCCGCGTCTCGAGGAACAGGATCGGCACCTCCGGGTACCGGACGGCGACGCGGGCGAGCATGTCCGGGAGGAAGCCACCGGGCGCGTGGGCGTAGGCGAGGAGCGCCGAGTAGCGATCCTCGACCACGACGGCGGCCCGCGGAGTCTCGGCGAGCTTGGCGAGCTCGAAGACGAGCGTGCCGTCGTTGAGGCCCGCCGCGAGGTCGGCGAGCGCCTTGCGCTCCACGGCAGCGACCACGCGGCCGGCCGGGTCGCGCACCGCGTAGTCGCCAGCGGGCAGCGCCTCGCGCACGGTGTGGGCCTTCTGGTGCGCGAACCGGTATGGGTACCGCTCCCGCGTGTCCTCGACGATCTCCAGCTCCCCGATCCCGCTCGCGCGACGGCCCGGGATCCGTGCGCCCGGACGCGCAGTCCCGACCACCTTCCGCGTCTGCCAGAAGATCGCCTCGCGCCCGTTCGCGAGCGTCGTGAAGACGAGCTGGGAGCGGAACTCCCGCGGCCGGTCGAGGACGATGTCCACCGCCACGCCGCGACGCACGCAGGAGATGACCGCGACATCCTCCACGATCTCGGGCGCATCCGGCCATCCTTCCGCCACGCGGGCGCAGAAGACGCGGGCCGTGCGCGGCCACGTGTCGCGCGCCTTGAGGACGAGCCCACCGTCGATCGGCAGACGGAGGAGGTACGGCAGCTTCGAGTCCGCATCCGGGTTGCGGGCGATGAGGAGGCGCGGACGGGACGCGCCGGTCATCGGGGCCGTCCGACCGGATCGGGCGGGATCACGCGTGGGGCTCCGCGAACGGCGAGTCGATGATCGGTTCGTCGACGACGATCGGCATGGGTCAGGCATCCGGGCGGTGGTCGGCCGTGAACCGGCCTGCTCGTACGATAGCCCGGCCGCCGCCATCGACCACCTCCAGCCGAGACCACCGCGGCGCAGCGGTGGCCGCCTTCGCGCGGGACAGGCGCACGGGTGCGGCGTCCGACGGGCGGCTGAGCCGGGGGGCGGGCGCCGGCCCGCGCCGAGCGGCTCACTTCGGGAGCGTGCGGAACCCCTGCGCGGCGAAGTCGTCGTCGAAGGCGAACGCGGTCTCGATCCCGCGGCGGCGCATGACGAGGAAGCTGGTCCAGTCGACGAGCGAGATGCCACGCTGCCCCCCGGCGAGCATCGCCTCACGGGCCTGCGCGTGTAGGGCGGGATCCACCCGCTCGATGTCGACGATCGGCAGGAGGTCGTCCACGAAGCGGCGCAGCGCACCCATGCCGAGGCGGCGCTGGACGAGGGAGATCGTCTCGACGACCACGTACTCGTGGGTCAGGAGCGGCTCGTCGTCGGCCCGGAGCCGCTGGAGGCCAGCCTGCGCGTTGGCATGATCAGGATCACGATCGTCCACCAGCGCATAGAAGGCGGAGGTGTCGACAAGGACCGTCACGAACCGTAGATCTCGTCAAGGTACCGGTCGTGCTCCCGGGCGACGTTGGCGCCATCACCATGGCCGCAGCCCACCGCGCTCCAGGCGCGCTCCCACAGCGCCTCGCGGGAATCCGGGGCCCCGGGACCGTACGCCGCGTCCACGGCCTCGCGGATGAGATGGGCCATGGAGACGCCGCGCTCGCGGGCGATGCGGCGCAGGCGCTCAGCCTGCTCGGGCTCCAGCGAGATCTGCGTTCGCTCCACGGCCTGATGATACCAGTCGAAGTCGCGGTGATGTAAGGGGCCGCGCCGAACGCTCGGCGCCGGCCGACGGCAGAGGCGACCGCTCGGCCCCGGCCGGCCCCTACAGGCGGACGCTCGGAGGCCGGTCCCGGTCGAGCATGTGGACGGTGTCGATGAACCGGACGTGCTTCGTCCGGTACGCCATCTGGAGCGTGTGCGTCCGGACGCCGCCCCCGAAGAACCGGACGCCGTGCAGGAGGTCCCCGTCCGTCACGCCGGTCGCGGCGAAGACGATGTTCTCGCCGGACGCGAGGTCCTCCGTCCGGTAGACGCGCTCCTCGTCGCCGTGGCCCATCGCCGCGCCGCGGGCGCGTTCCTCGGGACTCCGGAAGCGGAGGCGGGCCTGGATCTCGCCGCCGAGGCAGCGTAGCGCTGCGGCCGCGAGGACACCCTCCGGCGCTCCGCCGATCCCCATGACGGCGTGGATCCCGGTGCCCGACACGGCGCAGCTGATCCCGGCCGAGAGGTCGCCGTCGCCGATGAGCTTGATGCGCGCCCCGGCCGCGCGGACGGCGGCGATGAGGTCGGCGTGCCGCTCGCGGTCGAGGATGACCACCGTGAGGTCCGCGACGCGACGCCCGAGGGAGCGGGCGATGGCGTCCAGGTTCTCCGCCGGGGACAGCCGGATGTCGACCTTCCCCACCGCGGCCGGCCCCACGCAGAGCTTCTCGAGGTACGTGTCCGGCGCGTTGAGGAGGCCGCCGCGCTCGGAGGCGGCGAGCACCGTGATCGCGTTGCCCTGGCCGTAGGCGACGAGGTTGGTCCCCTCGAGCGGGTCCACGGCGATGTCCACCGCCGGATACGTCTTCCGGCCGATGACGCGCTTGCCCACGGCCTCGCCGATGAAGAGCATGGGGGCCTCGTCCCGCTCGCCCTCGCCGATGACGATGGAGCCGTCGATCTCGAGCTCGTCCATCGTGGCGCGCATCGCCTCGACGGCCGCACGGTCCGCCTCGTCCTTGTCCCCGCGGCCCATGAGGCGCGCGGCCTCGACCGCGGCGGCCTCCGTCACGCGGATCATCTCGAGCGCGAGGAGCGCCTCCATCGGCGGACCTGCCGTCCCGGGTCGCGTGTCCATAGGTGGCCCCTCCTGCGGCATGATGCGTCTGGGCGCGCGCCGCCGCCGCCGGGGCGCTGTCTCGGCGCCGCCGCGGCTCGGGCCCGCGTCAGTGGCGGAAGTGTCGCCGACCGGTGAAGACCATCGCAAGGTGGTGGCGGTCGGCGACCTCGATCGCGCTCTCGTCCCGGACGGATCCACCGGGCTGGATGACGGCGGTGACGCCCGCCTGGGCGGCGAGGGCGAGGGCGTCGGGGAACGGGAAGTACGCGTCGCTCGCCATGACCGCCGTCCGCGCCCGGTCCCCGGCGCGATGGACCGCGATCTCCACGGCCGCGAGCCGGCTCACCTGCGCGGCGCCGATCCCCACCGTCACGAGATTGCGCGCGATGACGATGGCGTTCGAGCGGACGTTGCGCACGGCGCGCCAGGCGAAGAGCAGGTCGGTGAGCTCCTCGAGCGTCGGGCGTCGCCGCGTCACGACATGCAGCTGGCTCCGGTCCAGCCCCGAATCGTCGTCGCGGCTCTCGAGGAGCACGCCACCGGAGATCCGCTTGAAGTCGACGGCCGCGATCCCGTAGTCGCGGGGCCCGTCGATCGGGTTGGGTGGGACCGCAAGGATCTCCAGCTCCGGGCTCGACCGGAGGATCGCGAGGGCTGCCTCGGTGAACGCGGGCGCGACGACGGCCTCGAAATGGTTGGCGATGACCTCGCGGGCCGTGGGCCCGTCGACCTCGCGGTTGAGCCCCACGATGCTCCCGTACGATGACGCGGGGTCCACGTCCAGGGCGTGCCGGTACGCCTCGACGAGCTCGTCGGCCGACGCGATGCCCACCGGGTCCGTATGCCGGACGATGACGGCGGTGGGTGCGGTGAAGTCCGACGCGATCCGGTAGGCGGCGTCGAGGTCGAGCATGTCGTTGAACGTGGGCAGCCGCCCGCCCAGGCGGTGCGCGTCGGCGAGCGTGCCGTCGCGATGTGTCGTCTCGCGGTAGATCGCGGCCGACTGGTGCGGGTTCTCGCCGTACGGGAGATCACCCACCTTCTCGAGGACGATCGCGACGTGCGCCGGGAACGCGTCGCCGGTGATCCGGTTCAGGTACGCCGCGATCTCGGCGTGGTACGCGGCCACGGCGGCGAACGATTCCGCGGCCAGCCGCTGGCGCGTCTCTGCGGAGATGACGCCGCGGTCGCGCAGCTCGGCCGCCACCGTGGCGTAGTGGCGCGGGTGCGGGACGGGCGCGACGGCGAAGTGGCTCCGCGCCGCGGCCGCCAGGAGCGCGGGGCCGGCGACGTCGATCATCGCGATCGCCTCGTCCATCGGCACGATCCGGGCGCCCACCTGCGGCGCGAAGGGACGGACATTGACGACGACGATGTCGATGAGCCCGATCCCGGCCTCTGCGATCTGCGCGAGCTCGTCGGGGCGATCGCGACGCGCGAGGATCCCCGCGTAGACGGCGGGGTGCAGCGTCCGGACGAGACCCCCGGCGAGCGCCGGCGTGCCGGTGATGTCCGAGAGCGCGGCCACCTGGACCCCGGCCGCATCGAGGTGCTCGCGCGTCCCCTCCGTGGCGACCAGGTCGACGTCGAGAGCCTGCAGCTCGCGGGCGAACTCGACGATGCCCTCGCGGTCCGCGACCGACAGCAAGGCACGCACGCCCTGCACCTCCATCCAGCGGGCGGCCGCCCGTCGGCGCCTCCGCCGCGAACGGCGACGGGTCCGCGGGCGACCCGGTGGGACGGGTCGAAGCCGCCCGGCGGCCATCGGCCGCGAGTATACCGTCCGCCCGTGCCATACTCGGCGGCGTCCGACGACGGCATGGAGGTGATCGGTGACGCGCCCGCCCTGGGAGTATCTGTTCCTCGCGTTCAACAGCGTGAACTTCCCCGACCTGTTCAACGCGATCTGGATCGCGGCGCTCGTCTTCCTCGCGGCGACCGTCGTCCTCTATCTCGTTCGGACGCGCCAGCTGCGCAAACACCAGCCGTACCTCGAGCTGTACGAGTGGATCCTGTGGACGGGCGTGATCTTCTTCTCGCTCCTCCTCATCTACGCCGTCTTCCATTTCGACTTCATCATCGTCGTCACTTCGATCCCGGTCGGGCTCGCGCTCCTCGTGTGGATCCGCTTCATCCGGTTCCCCCCGGCCCTCGACGCGTACGAGGCGCAGCTCGCGAAGCAGCGCTACCTCAGCGCGTTCCGCTTCGCACATCCCGAGGCGACGATCCGGTCCTCGAAGAAGTCGGGGAAGCGCCGCCGCCGCTAGTCGCGAGCGGTCGCGAGCCGGCCCGGGCGCCCGGGCCTCGGACCGGGACCGGGACGACGCCGGACGCGGAGGTCGCGCGATGGAGATCCGCCGCTTCGGGATCGGGCATCGGCGGCTCGACGGCCCGCCCGGCACGAAGGGCGTGACGGCCGCGATCGTCGACGCGGGTCCGCACGGCATGGTGAGCGAGCTCGCCTTTGGACGCGGTGCGTCGATGGAGGCCCACTCGAACCCGAACCGCACGTGGTTCGTCGTCATCGAGGGCGGCGGCTTCGTCCTGGTCGGCGAGCAGCGCGCGCGGGTGGCCGCGGGCGAGGCCGTCCTGTGGCCTGAGGGCGTCGTGCACGCGGCCTGGACCGAGCTGTCCGAGATGCGGGCGATCATCGTGGAGCTCGCCGGCGCGGACCCCGGCGGGATCGCAGGCCTCATCGACGGCCACGCGCGTCAGGTCGCCGTGGGCGGCGGAGCCGGTGGTGGATCGCCGGCGGCCCCGATCGGTGGGCTCAGGAGCGGCCGGAGCGCCACGTACGACCCGTCGGAGGGCGAGCCGGCCTGAGTGAGAGCGGCGGCCGACGGCGGCGCGATCCGCCGTCGGGACGCGGCACGGTCATGGCGGCCCCACGATCGCCCCGAGCTGGCCCAGGATGCGGGCGGTGGCGCCCCACACGACGCGCCCGTCCACCGGGTAGCCGCCGTACCGCAGGGGCCAGCCACGGACGACATCCGCCACCTCGACGATGGCGGCGCCCGGGAGGAACGCCGCGAGCGGCGGCGTGAGGATGGCCGCCGCCTCGATCGGATTGGGGGTGAGCCGCGGACGGCGCGCCGCGACAGCCACGACGGGATCGATCGTGAACCCGCTCGCGGCGACGAGGATCCGCTCGAGGCGGCCGAGCACCGTGACGCCGGCCATCGCCGCGTCGAGCCCCACCTCCTCCGCCGCCTCGCGCAGGGCAGCCTCCACGGCGTCGCGGTCGCCCGGCTCCACGCTGCCGCCCGGACACGAGACCTGGCGAGCGTGGGCGCCGCCGTCGTCCGTCCGCTCGATGAGCACCAGATGAGCCTCGCCGGCCTCGTCGGGGAAGAGCAGGACGAGCGCGGCCGCGGAACGCGGCGTGGTCGCCGCCCGCGCGAGCCGGTCGATGTCGGCTTCCGGGTCCGGTCCCTTGCCCGCGACGACCGTCCGGATGGCGTCCGGTGGCGGCGGCAGCATGCCCGGGGCCGGGAGGCCGGCAGGCAGGCCGGCCAGTCGGTGAAAGGCGACCTCGAGGCGCATGGACGGAGAGTACCGCGGAGCCGACAGCTGCCCGGCGTCGCGGCAGCGCCGGCGAGGTCGGCGCGCCGAGTCACCCGAGCGCGCCCGAACCGCCCCGGCACGGTGGGCCCACCTCCGCCCTCTCGCATCCGCCGCGACCTCCGGCCCTGTCCGGCCGGCGGTCGCGCTCCCATGATCGGAGCAGACCAGGGGCGCACGCATCCCCGGAGGGCCGGCCCGCGATGGCATCCGCCAGGGTCCGATCGATCGCCGTCCTCGGCGGCGTGGCCATCCTGCTCGCCTGGATCGCCGTCAACACGTTCCAGAAGGGCGCATGGGACGTCGCCTACCAGCTCGCGGACCTCAAGGAGGATCCGCTCTACCTGCGGGGGCCCGGATGGACGGTGACCGGCGGGATCATCGTCAGCGTGGTCTATGCGGTGATCGCCCTGGTCGCGCGGGCGGTCTGGCGGCGATCGCGCGCCCGGCCGACATCCACGTCGACAGCCGCGGCGGCCGCGGTGCCCGCCCCGGTCGCCCCCGTCGCCCATGCCGGCCCACGCGCTGCCCGCGCTGTCGCCCGCATCGCTGCCGTCCGCCCCCGCTGGTGGTGGGTCCTGGTCGCGGGCTGGGGCAGCTACCTGCTCGGCGGCGCGGTCAGCTATGTCGCGGGCGCCCCGGTGGATCACCCGGGCACCATGACTCTCACCTTCGGCGCCCCGCTCGCGCCGCCTGGGACTGACGTGACGGTCCCCGCGACGTGCCGGAGCATCCCCGGGCACCCCGGGACGATCGCGGTCGTCTCGGCCGACGGCACCGGCTTCCGCGTCATCCTGCGCGACCGGCAGACGGGGCTGCCCTGGAAGTGGTCGGGGCCCACGGGCGTCCGCGTGGATCTCTACGGCGAGCGCGACGGCCGGACCCTGGTCATCCCCGGCCTGCCCGACCGCCCGCCGCTCGCCTCGTTCCTCCTGTGGTCCGACCTGGGGTCCGACGCCATCCTCATCGACCGACCGACTCCGATCCTCGACGCGTACGGGTACGACTCGACGTCCGCGACCTTCACGGACACCGGAGGATCGGTCCGCGCCACCGCCGGGCGTGGGCGCAACCTCCTCGAAACGATCAACGCCCTCATCCCCGACGACCCATGGCCCGACACGTACGCGCTCGGGATCGACTGGACCTGCGACCTCGGCGCGACGCGGCCGGTGACGGCCGAGCCCACCCCCATACGCGAGCGATGGCCGACGAAGCCGCCCGGCGCCGTCCCGGGCACCCCGCGGCCCGCGTCCGCGGTCACCCCCATCGATCTGCAGATCGACACGAGCTCCGCCGCTGCGGCTGTCACCGTGACCGGCGTGACGATCGTGTCCGTGGAGGGGCCGACGATGCGCGGATCGGGGAGGTACACGTACAAGGACGGCACGTTCCGGGTCATACAGACCCCCGACGCCTTCGCCGCGGGCGACGTCCTGGAGGCGACCTTCCACCTGACGATCCGCGACGTGCCCGCCGGGTCGAAGGTGGGGCTCACGATCGCGCGCGGCGAGACCGGCCTGGTGGCCGTGACCATCTACAACGCGCTCGGGCCTGAGCCCGTCCCCGTCTTCACCTACACCGGCATCTCGGCCGACCGGCCGGGCTGGCCGATCGTGATCCCGGAGAAGTGGCTCACGCAGCCCGTCGTGCTCTTGCAGCGCCAGTAGCAGGCGGGCGCCGCGGCATCACGGGCGCGGCGCGGGCAGCTGCGATCCCGGCGGCTTCGCGCGGCCGCAAGCGCCGTGGCGCGCCGGGGGCGGACCCGCGTCGCGTACTGGCTCCGAAAGGATGCGACCCCGACGCCGAGGCGCCGGGGTCGCGACGGGCTGCACGCGCCCGGAGGACGCCTCCCGACGTGGCGCCAGGGCCTCGCGCGGTCGGGTCGCTCAGCGCGCAGTGTCGCTCAGTTCTTCAGGTCGCGCTTGCGAGGCGCCTCGGTGTCCGGCAGGGCGAGGCGCTCGCGCGCGGCGGTCCGCGCCGCGGCGACGCGATCATCGCCGCCCGATGCGGTCCTCGCGTCCCGCCGCTCGCCCGCGTCGTGGACGACGGTCGTGTCGCCGGATCGGAAGGTGACGGTGCCGCCTACGGGGTCCGCGTCCGCGACGATCGTGTCGCCCGGCACGAAACGCCCCTCGAGGAGCGCCCGCGCGAGCGGGTTCTCCACGAGGCGCTGGATCGTCCGCTTCAGCGGTCGGGCGCCGTAGGTGGGGTCGTGGCCCTCGCGCCCGATGAGCGCGCGGGCGGCCGGCATGAGCTCCAGGGCCAGCTCGCGATCGGCGAGGCGGCGCTGCAGGTCGGCCACGAGCAGGTCCACGATCGCCGCGAGGTCCGCGTCCGTGAGGGCGTGGAACACGATGACCTCATCCACGCGGTTGAGGAACTCCGGGCGGAACTGGGCGCGCAGCGACTCGATGACCTGCGCCTTCATCGCCTCGTACGCGGCGACATCCTCGGCGTCGCCGCGCCCGGTGAACGCCGCGATGAACTGGCTTCCCACGTTGCTCGTCATGATGATGACGGCGTTCTTGAAGTCGACCGTCCGGCCCTGTCCATCGGTGAGCCGGCCGTCGTCGAGCACCTGGAGGAGCACGTTGAAGACGTCCGGGTGCGCCTTCTCGATCTCGTCGAGCAGGACGACCTGGTACGGCCGACGCCGCACGGCCTCCGTGAGCTGGCCGCCCTCCTCGTAGCCGACGTAGCCGGGCGGCGCCCCGACGAGGCGCGAGACCGCGAAGCGCTCCATGTACTCGCTCATGTCGATGCGCGTCATCGCGTCGTCGTCGTCGAAGAGGAACCCCGCGAGCGCACGGGCGAGCTCGGTCTTCCCGACGCCCGTGGGCCCGAGGAACAGGAACGATCCGATGGGTCGGCGGGGGTCCTTCAGCCCGGCCCGCGCCCGGCGGACCGCGTCGGAGACGGCATCGATGGCCTCGTCCTGGCCCACGACGCGCCGCTGCAGACGTTCCTCCATGTGGACGAGCTTCGCCATCTCGCCCTCGACGAGTCGCGTGACGGGGATCCCCGTCCACGCCGCCACGATCTCGGCGATGTCGTCCGCGTCCACCTCCTCCTTGAGCAGGCGCGGCGAGCCGTCGGCGGCCTCGAGCGCCGCCTCCTGCGTGCGCAGCGCATCCTGGAGGGCGGGCAGCGTGCCGTACTTGAGCTGCGCCGCGGTCCCGAAATCGGCCTCGCGCTCGGCAGCCTCGATCCGATGGGTGACGGCCTCGAGCTCGCCCTTCGTCGTGCGGACAGCGGCGATCGCGCTCTTCTCCGACTCCCACGTCTGCTTCATCGCGCCGGACTCCTCGGAGAGCTCGGCGAGCTCCCGCTCGAGGACGTCGAGGCGTGCCCGCGAGGCGTCGTCCTTCTCCTTCTTCAGCGCCTCGCGCTCGATCTCGAGCTGGATGCGCCGGCGTTCGAGCTCGTCGAGCTCCACCGGCATCGAATCGATCTCCATCCGGAGCCGGCTCGCCGCCTCGTCCATGAGGTCGATCGCCTTGTCCGGGAGGAAGCGGTCGGTGATGTAGCGGTTGCTCAGGGTGGCCGCCGCGACGAGCGCGGAATCGGTGATGCGGACGCCGTGATGGACCTCGTACCGCTCGCGCAGGCCACGGAGGATGCTGATCGCCTCCTCCACACTCGGCTGGTCCACGACGACCGGCTGGAACCGCCGCTCGAGGGCGGCGTCCTTCTCGATGTGCCTGCGGTACTCGTCGAGGGTCGTCGCGCCGATCGTGTGGAGCTCGCCCCGCGCGAGCATGGGCTTCAGGAGGTTGGAGGCGTCCATCGCGCCCTCGGCGGCGCCGGCGCCGACCACGGTGTGCAGCTCGTCGATGAAGAGGATGATCCGTCCCTCGGCCCCCTTGATCTCCTTCAGGACGGCCTTGAGGCGCTCCTCGAACTCGCCGCGGAACTTCGCTCCGGCGATGAGGGCGCCGAGGTCGAGCGCCACGACCTTCTTGTCCTTCAGCGTCTCCGGCACGTCGCCGCGGACGATGCGCTGGGCGAGGCCCTCGACGATCGCGGTCTTGCCGACGCCGGGCTCGCCGATGAGGACCGGGTTGTTCTTCGTGCGCCGCGAGAGCACCTGGATGACGCGCCGGATCTCCTCGTCGCGGCCGATCACGGGGTCGAGCTTGCCGGCGCGAGCCTCCTGCGTGAGGTCGCGCCCGTACTTCTCGAGCGCCTCGTACGTGCTCTCCGGGGTCTGGCTCGTCACGCGCTGCCCGCCACGGACGCTCGCGAGGGCGCCGAGGATGGCCTCGCGACCCGCGCCGGCGCGCTCGAGGAGCGACTGCGCCTCGCCGCCGGCCTCCACGACGCCGAGGAGGAGGTGCTCGGTGGAGACGTACTGGTCCTGGAGGCGGCGCGCCTCGTCGGCCGCACGCTCGAGGACCCGCTGTGCGCGCGGGTCGAGCGCGAGCGAGCCGCCGGCGACCTTCGCGCGGCGCGCGAGCGCCCCGGCGACATCGTCGCGGAGCGCGCCCACGTCCACGCCGACGCGGCGAAGCGTCCGGTCCGGGACTCCATCCGTGTCGGCGAGGAGCGCCGCGAGCAGGTGCTCCGCGTCGAGCACCGGGCTCTCGAGATCGGCGGCGAGGCGCTGGGCGGCGACGATCGCCTCCTGGGCCTTCTGCGTGTAGCGGTCGAGGTTCATCGTGGCAGGGTCTCGTGCGGTGGCGGCGGTGGCGGACAGGACGAACGGGGGATGGCCGGCCGGACCGGGGCCGGTGCTACGCTCGAGTCGTCCATGGGGGGCGAGGCGCCCGCGCCGGGCGCGAAGCGAGGCCTCTCACCATGCACCAACGATCGCCCGGCACCCCGTGGGGCGTTCGCGTCGCCGGCCTGGCGCTCTTCGCGGTCGTGGCCATCGCGCTGGGAGCCTGCTCGAGCACCGCCGCCCCCACGACCGACCCGAATGCCCAGGGCACGGCGCTCGTCAACCAGTTCTTCACGATCCTCCAGCAGCCCGACGCGGCGAAGACCGATCAGCTCAAGGCGTTCTTGGCGCCGGAGTTCCAGGTCGTCCGCGCGAACGGCGATCAGGTGACCCGCGATGCCTACCTGACCAGCGCGCCGAAGGTCGCCACGTACACGATCGACAGCGTCCAGGCCACGCAGGGCGGCGACGTCCTCGTCGTGAGCTACAAGATCAACACGAGCGAGACCGTGAACGGGGTGCAGCAGACGACCACGGCGCCACGCCTCTCGGTCTTCCGGTACGTCGACGGCGCCTGGAAGCTGGCGTCGCACTCGAACTTCGGCGCCATCACCCAGTAGCGCGCGGCCGGACGCGGGGCTGCGGGGCGGCGCGATCACGTCGCCCTCGGGTCCGGCTGATCCGCGAGGTCGCAGAGCTGCTCCGCCGCGGCCCGTGCCTCGGCCGAGAGCTGCGTCGGAAGGACGACCCTCACCTTGACGAGAAGGTCGCCCCGGCCGTCGCCGCGCAGGTGCGGCATGCCCTTGCCCTTGAGGCGGATCGTGCTGCCGTTCTGCGTCCCGGCGGGCACCTTGAGGCGGACCCGTCCCTCGAGCGTCGAGACCGGGATCTCCGCGCCGAGGAGCGCCTCGCGCAGGGTCACCGGCAGCTCGCGGAGCAGGTCCGCGCCTGCCCGCGTGAACGAGGCGTGGGGCGCGACCTGGACGACGAGCACGAGGTCGCGGCCGACACCCCCCTTGCCGCGGAGGCGGACGCGGCTGCCGGTGTCCACCCCGCGCGGGATCTTCACCTCGAGGCGGGACTCCTCGAGCGCCACGATGCGCGACGTGCCCGTCGCGGCCTCCTCGAGGGTCACCTCGACCGGGGCCTCCACCGAGCGTGACCCGCCGCGCGCGCCGACCCGCCGCGCGTCGCCACGGGGCGTGTCGAGGCCGTCCGGGCCGGACGAACCGGCCGGGTAGCCGGCCTGTCCCGCGGGGTACCCCATGCCGGCGAGGATGTCCTCGATCGACCCGGTGGACGCCCGCTCCCGCCCGCCGCGCCCGCCGGCCGAAGGCCCCGAGCCGCCCGCAGCCGGATCGCCGTCGCTGGCCATCCCCCCGGTGAAGAACGTGCGGAAGAAGTCGCTGAACCCGCCGGCGTCCGCAGTCCGCGGCTCGCCGCGTCCGCCGCCCCGCCCCGCCCCACGACCGGGACGCGCATAGCCAGCGAACGGACCGCCCGGCCCGAACGGGTCGGCCGCTCCGCCCGCCCGGCCCGCACCGCTGCCGGGTCCGCCGCCGGCCCTCCCGTACCTGTCCCAGTCCGCCCCGAGCTGGTCGTACAGCTTCCGCTTTTCGGGATCCGAGAGGACCTCGTGCGCCTCGTTGATGCCCTTGAACCGGGCCTCGGCCGCCGCGTCGCCGGGCTTCACGTCCGGATGGTGCTGGCGGGCGAGCTTCCGGTAGGCCTTCTTGATCTCGGCGGGCGTGGCCGTCCGCGGGACCCCGAGCGTCTGGTAGTAGTCCCGGAACTCAACGGTCATCCGTCCCTCACGATCCGGCTGCGCGCCTGCCCGCGGATCAGCCGCCGGCAGGCGCCGCCATCACGCCTCGACCCCGGTCGCGACCGCCGGCGGCTGGTCGACCGGCGGGAAGCCGGGCGGTGGGACGGCCGCCGTCGATGTCCGGGTGGGGCTCTTCCGCGTCGGCCCCACCGGGCCGGTCGCGAGCGGCCGGGGGCGCCGGCGGAGCGCGTGCTCGAGGACCTGGTCCATGTTGTCGACGAGCACGAGCTTCACCTGCTTGCGGATCTCCTCCGGCACGTCCACGAGATCCTTCTCGTTCTTGCGCGGGAGGATGACCATCGCGGCGCCCGACATGTGCGCGGCGAGGATCTTGCTCTTGAGACCGCCGATCGGCAGGACGCGTCCGCGCAGCGTGATCTCGCCGGTCATCGCCACGTCCTTGCGGACCGGGATCCCCGTCAGGGCGCTCACCATCGCGGTCGCGAGGGTGATGCCCGCCGACGGTCCGTCCTTGGGGGTCGCGCCCGCCGGCACGTGGATGTGGAGCGTGTTCTTCTCGAAGACCTCGCGCTCGATGCCGAGCTCGCTCGCGTGGGCCCGGATCCAGCTGAGGGCGGCGCGCGCGGATTCCCGCATGACGTCGCCGAGCTGGCCGGTGAGGATGAAGTCCTCCTTGCCCTCCATCTTCGTCACCTCGACCGCGACGACGTCGCCGCCGACCTCGGTGACGACGAGGCCGGTGGCCGCGCCGACCTGGTCCTCGGATTCCAGCTCGCCGTACTCGAAGCGCGGCGGCCCGAGGTAGACCATGAGCCGCTTCTTGTCCACGCGGACCTTGCGCTTGCGCCCCTCGGCCACGCCGCGGGCGACCTTGCGCATGACGTTCGCCAGCTCGCGCTCCAGGTTCCGGACGCCGGCCTCGTGCGTGTAGGCCTGGACGAGCTCGGTGAGAGCCTCGTCGGAGATCTCGATGTACTTCTCGGTCAGGCCATGGTTCGTCATCTGCTTGGGGATGAGGAACCGGCGGGCGATCGCGACCTTCTCGGCCTGCGTGTAGCCGGGGAGGTAGATGATCTCCATCCGGTCGCGCAGGGGGGCCGGGATGGGGTCCAGGAGATTCGCGGTCGCGATGAAGAGCACCTTCGACAGGTCGAAGGGCACCTCCAGGTAGTTGTCCTGGAAGCTGAAGTTCTGCTCCGGGTCGAGGACCTCGAGAAGCGCCGACGACGGGTCGCCGCGGAAGTCCATGCCGAGCTTGTCGACCTCGTCGAGCATGAACACGGGGTTGTTCGTCCCGCCCGTCTTGATGCTCTGGATGACGCGGCCGGGGAGCGCGCCGATGTACGTGCGGCGGTGGCCGCGGATCTCCGCCTCGTCGTGGACGCCGCCGAGGCTCATGCGGACGAACTTGCGGCCCATCGCCCGCGCCACGCTGCGGCCGAGCGACGTCTTGCCGACGCCGGGCGGTCCCACGAAGCAGAGGATGGGGCTGCGGATCGAGGACGCGAGGGCGCGGACCGCGAGGTACTCGAGGATCCGGTCCTTCACCTTCTCCAGCCCGTGGTGATCCTCATCGAGGATCTTCGCGGCCTCGCGGATGTCGAGGCGGTCGTCCGTCGCGACGTTCCACGGCAGGCTTACGAGCCAGTCGACATACGTGCGGATGACGCCGACCTCGGGCGAGGCGGACGGGATCCGGCTCATCCGGTCGACCTCCTTGATCGCCCGGGCCTTCACCTCGTCCGGCATGCCGGCGGCGTCGATCTTCTCGCGGAGCTCCGCGACGTCCGCCTGCTGCGGGTCGTCCTCGCCGAGCTCGCGCTGGATCGCCTTGAGCTGCTCGCGGAGGATGTACTCCCGCTGGGTCTTGTCCATCTCGGACTTGACTTCGCTCTGGATCTTCCCCTTGAGCTCGAGGATCTCGACCTGGCGGGCGAGGAACCCGGACACGAGCTTCAGGCGCTCCACCACGTCGATCGTCTCGAGGAGCTCCTGGCGCGCCTCCGTGTCCATGTCCGGGCTGTACGCGACCATGTCCGCGAGGAGGCCGGGCTCGCTGATGTTGCGAGCGGCCACGGCGGCCTCCGGCGGGACAGGCGCGCCGTTCGCGACGTACTGCTCCATCTGGGACTGGATCGAGCGCATGAGCGCCTGGACCTCGACGCCGGCCGGCGTCGGCTCGTCGACCTCCTCGATCCGGGCGAGCAGGTGCGGCTCCACCTTCTCGAAGCCGAGCAGGCGGATGCGCCGCTGGCCCTGGACGATCGCGCGCACGGTCCCGTCCTGGAGAGAGACCACCTGCGCGATCTTCGCCAGCGTGCCGATGGTGTAGAGCTCGGCGGGATCGACGATGTCCTCGCGCTCCGCCTCGCGCTGGGTGACGAGCACGATGAGGCTGTCCGCGGCGACGGCGGCGTTGAGCGCGTCGACGCTCTTCTGGCGTCCCACGGTGAGCGGCACGATCATCTCCGGGAAGATGACGGTCTCACGCAGCGCGACGAGCGGCAGGGTGCGCAGCGTGCGGGCCGACGCCTTCTTCGGTGGTGTCTTCGTGTCGTCCGGCTCGGGCGGTGTCTTCGCCATTCGGTCCTCCTGTGCGGCCGGCGAGGCCGGGGTCTCCGTACCTCGCCGATCGCGTGCTCGGTCTCCTGTGCGTTGGGACGACGCCGTCAGACGGCGTCGGACTCGGGGCCCTGCTGTTCCTCGGGCCCGAGGGATTCGTTGTAGAGCACCTCGAGGATCCGGGTCCCCAGCCTCTCTTCGAGCTCGAAGAGGATCCGGATGCCCGCGAGGTTCACGCCGCGGTCCTGGGTGAGGTGCCGGATCCAGAGGATCCGGCGGATGTCGGTCTCGCTGTAGAGGCGGATGTTGGTTGGCGTACGGGCCGGGCAGATGAGCCCTTCGTCCTCGTAGATGCGGAGGGTACGAGGATGCGCCTGCACGATCCCCGCCGCCACGCTGATCACGTAGACGGGTCGGGTGGGGTCGCTGCGCGGCCGGCCCTCGTGCACGCTGTCAGGCCTGCCCGGGGTCGCGACCCGCGGGATCGCGGGGCGCTTCGCGAGAACCATCGCGAGAGCCGGGGCTCACGCGAGCGGGCGTCTCGAGGAACCGCGAGGGCCGCCGGATGACCGTCATCTGCTGGCACCTCCGTGGGGGTGGTGGAACGTCCGCGCACTGCGCCACGGACTCGCCGAGCCCGATCCTCGATCGGGACCGGTGAGTGCGCATCCTAGAACCCTGACAATGAGGGTGTCAAGAGTGCTGTGTGAGAAGCGACAACAACGTGGCGGCGCGCATGCTCACGTGCCCCCGGCGAGCCGTGCTGACCGGCACGCGGGTGGCGCGTCGGGGCTGACGTGTCGGTGGCGGGGGACGAGCCCTCCCGGCGGTCAGACCGCTCCGGCCTCGACCTCGGTGCCGATGAGCGTCCCGTGGAGCGCGTCCTCGCAGTCGCGCGGCCCGATGACGATCACCTTGTCGCCCTCGCGGAAGACGGTCTCGGCCCGGACCGGCTGCGCCCTGTCGGCGCGGATGTACGCGAAGAGCGTGCATCCCTCCGGCATCGGCAGGTCCGCGCTCGCCTTCCCGATCGCCGGCGACCCCTCCGCGAGGAGCGCCTCGATGAGCTCGAGGTCGCCACCGCCCAGGTCCGCGAGGTGGAGCAGCTCGTGCACCGGGATGTCCTGCTCGATCGACCCAAGGATCATCCGCGTGGGACTGATGATCTCGTCGACCCCGAGGTGCCTGAACAGGAGCTCGTTCTTCGGGTTGTTCACGCGGGCGATCGTCCGCTTGACGGCGAAGTGGTGCTTGGCCATCTGGCAGATGACCAGGTTGTCCTCGTCGTCGCCGGTGACGGCGGCGACGACATCCGCGCGGTTCGCTCCGGCCTCCGCGAGCGCGGATCCTTCGGAGCCGTCGCGGGCGAGCACGACCGAGCCGATCTCGTCGGAGATCGTGATGGCCCGCGCGCGCGTCTTCTCGAGGAGCACCACCTCGTGGCCTGCCTCGATGAGCTCCCTCGTCAGGTAGTAGCCGACCTTGCCGCCGCCGACGACGATGATGAACATGGTCAGCGCTCCCCGGTCTTTGGGCCGGACACGGCGAGCGACCCGGCCGGCGTCGCAGCGACGGGCGCGGGAGCGAACGGCACGTCGATCGGGTGGTCGTGGCCGCGGCCGGCGTGGACGGCCGGACGGCCGGACCCGGGGAGTCCCGCGAACTCGAGGATGGCGTCGGCCATGAGCGTCGTGCGGTTGATCGTCGCGATCCCCATCTCAGCGTAGGCAAGCGCCCGCATCGGGTCGTTGACCTTCGACAGGACGGAGGCGACGCCGAGCGACTCGCGCGCGATCTGCGAGGCCATGACGTTCCGGTTGTCGCCCTCGGTCAGCGCGACGAACAGGTCCGCGCCGGTGGCTCCCGCGCGACGGAGGGTGTCCTCGTCGGTCCCGTCACCCCGCACCGCCTCACCCCGGAAGGAGGCTGGCAGCCGGTCGAAGGCCGCGGTGGAGGTGTCCAGGATGAGGACGCGATGGCCGGCCCGGTCGAGAGCGTCCGCGAGCGCCGCCCCGACCCTGCCGCATCCGACGATGACCGCTCTCATGCGCCATCCTCGGGCATCGGCTCGCGCACCAGGATGACGGTGCACGGGGCATTCTTGAAGACATAGGGGACGGTGGTCCCCATGACGAAGTCGCCGCCGAACCGCGTGCGGTACGGAAGGCCAAGCACGAGGAGCTCCGCCTCCTGGGCAGCGGCCTCGTCGACGATCGCCGCGCCCACGTTGCGCGCCTTGAGGAGCACCGGCTCCAGCCTGATGCCGACCCTCTCGGCGCTCGCTTCCGCGATGTCGAGGATGCGCTGGGCTTCCTCGCTGAGACCGGCCGCGCTGCCGTCGAGCGGGAGCGTCCAGTCGATCTCCACCACGTGGAGGACGACGATGGCGGCCTTCGTGGGCTTCGCGATGGTGGCCGCGTACTCGACGACGAGCGGGTCCGTGGAGGCGCCGTTGACGGAGACGACGATCCGGCGGATCGGCGCGTGGCGAGTGTCGTTCACAGGGTGGCTCAGGCTCGTGGCGTGGCGCGGCGCGGGTCACGGGAGCACCGCCGGCGCGCCATTCCCGGTCGACGGGCTCGATGCACGATACCACCCGGGTAGGGCAGCGGTCGCGGATCAGGCTTCCTCGGACCCCGGCGTCCGGTCGAACAGCGCGGGCTCCTCTCGGCGATACGGCACCTGCGTGACCACGGTGTTCGGACGTCCGATGAGCGCGGTCCGCAGGCGGTTCGTCGACTGGTTGTACAGGATCCGCTCCCACCAGTGGCGCGCCACGTACTCGGGGATGACCACGAACGTGATCGGCGCCTCCGTGTCCGGCGGCCACGCCTGGTCGAGGACGTCGAGGTAGGCGAGGAGCGGCCCGGTGAGCGCGCGGTACGGCGATTCGACGACGACGAGGGTGACGCCCGGCATCTGCCGCTGCCATGCCTCGCGCACCTCCTCGGCCATCTCGGGCTCGTCCGACACGAGGACCGCCCGGACATCGTCGGTGATCGAGCGGCCCACGTTCACCGCCTGGACGACCGCCCGGTTGAGCGTCGAGATCGGGATGACCACGCGCTCTTCCCGGTCCGGTGCGGTCATGACCTGGTCCGGGCGGAGCGCGAGCTGCCGGGCGCTGGCGGCGTACTGGCGGTTGATGAACAGCATCATCGCGACGAGCGTGGGGACGAGGACGACCACGAGCCAGGCCCCGTCGAGGAACTTCATGCTCACGACGACGAGGAAGACGACGAACGTGAGCACTGCGCCGCCGCCGTTCACGATCGCGCGCCACCACCAGCCGGAGTCGCGCGACGAGTTCCAGTGCCGGACCATGCCGATCTGCGAGAGCGTGAAGCAGACGAAGACGCCGACGGAGTAGAGCGGGATCAGGGCGTGCACGTCACCGCCGAAGATGACGAGGAGGACGCCGGCGACCGCGGCGAGCGACACGATCCCCCAGCTGAACGCGAGCCGGTCGCCGCGGAAGCTGAACTGTCGCGGCATGAACCCGTCCTTCGCGAGGATGGCGGCGAGCCGCGGGAACGCGTTGAAGCTCGTGTTCACCGCGAGGAAGAGGATGAGCGCGGTGGCCGCCTGGAAGAGGATGAAGAGGATCGAGCCGTCGCCGAACACCGCGGCCGAGACCTGGGCGACGACGGTGGGGCCACCCTCGGTCGTCGGCAGGACGTTGAACGTGTCCGCGATGACCGTGATGCCGATGAAGAGGACCCCGAGGAGGATCGCCATCATCGTCATCGTGTTCGCGGCGTTCTTCGCCTCGGGCGGCTTGAACGCGGGCACGCCGTTCGCGATCGCCTCCACGCCGGTCAGGGCGACGGAGCCGCCGGCGAATGACCGGAGCAGGAGGAAGACGAGCAGGATCCCGGTCACGGGCGCGGTCCCCATCGCGACAGCGTCCGAGGGCGGCGGGACGTCCGGCGCGGTGCCCGTGATGATCCGCGCGAAGCCGAGGCCGATCATGAGGAGGGCGAGCCCGACGAACATGTACGTGGGGCTTGCGAACACGAGCCCGGCCTCGCGGAGCCCGCGGAGGTTCCCGATCGTGATGAGCGCGATCGAGGCGATCGCGATCTCGATCCGGTAGTCGTACACCTGCGGGATGACCGAGTAGACCTGGGCGACGGCCGACGCCGTGGAGACGGCGACGGTCATGACGTAGTCGATGAGGAGTGCCGCGGCCGCGATGAGGCCGGCGATCTGCGAGATGTTCTCCCGGGCCACGACGTACGCGCCGCCGCCGCTCGGGTACGCGCGACAGACCTGCCGGTACGAGGTCGAGACGATCGCGAGCATCGCCGCGATCGCGATCGCGACCGGGATCGAGAAGATGATGGCCGACGCGCCGCCGATGACGAGGACCCGCAGGATCTCCTCCGTCGCGTAGGCGGAGGACGAGATCGCGTCCGAGCTGAAGATCGGCAGCGCGAGCTTCTTGGGGAGGCGCTCGTACGCCTCTTCTTCGTTGGAGAGCTGGCGCCCGAAGAGGACGTGCCGCACGGAAGCCCACGCGCGTCCGAGCGGCGTCGTCGGGGCGCTCGCGGTCGCCTTGGCGGTGAGCTGCCCCGGGCCCGTGTAGCGGAAGTACGCGGAGTGCGGGCGCTCGACGCGGACCCGCCGGTCCCCGAGCTTGCGGCCGTGGAGCGGCCGGCGACCGCCGATCATCGGCCCTGGCCGAGTCGCGACGCCAGCCGATCCGGCAGGCCGGCCTTCCGGATCGCGTCCTGCGTCTCGCGGACCGGGTACGCGACGCGTCGCCAGTCCGCGGTCCGGCGCTCGAGATCCAGGAGGAGGAAGCTCGCGTCCCGGTCGCCATCCCGCGGCTGGCCCACGCTGCCCGGGTTCAGGAGGAATCGCCCCTCGGACAGGTCGATCGACCGTCCCTGGGTCGGCCGGACCTCCACGGCCGCCCCGCCGGATGGCCCGATGCGCCATGCGATCGGCACGTGCGTGTGCCCGTGGAGGCACAGCGCGCCCGGCACGAGGTCGAGCGCGGCGCCCGCCGCGGAGGGCGTGGTCACGTTCTCCTCGAGCGGGCTGCGCGGGCTCCCGTGGACGAGCGTGCGTCCCTCGTGCAGGAGGGTCTCCGGGAGCGCCACGAGCCAGCCGCGTGTCTCGGCGGAGATGACGTCGCGCGTCCAGAGCGCGGCCCGGTGCGCGTCGGGGTTGAACCACTCGACGATGGGCGAGCCGAGGGCCGCTGCGTCGTGGTTGCCCGTGACGCCGACGGCACCGAGCTCCCGCAGGCGCGCGACGACCTCGTTCGGATGCGGGCCGTAGCCCACCACGTCCCCACAGTGCCACCAGGCGTCGACGGCGCCGGCGGCGGCGATGACGGCCTCGAGGGCCGGCAGGTTCGCGTGGATGTCCGAGACGACCGCGATGCGCATGGGACGGTCACGATAGCGCGGTCGGGGCGCCGCGGCGTCGCTCGCGCGCGCGCTCCGCCGGGGCGCGGGGGAACCGGGCCGGCGTCGGGCGAGTCTTCGTGATGATGACGAGCCGCCCGGCCTCGCGCCCCGGCACGTGCGCGGGCTCGACCTCGACGGCCCCGCCGCCGAGGGCATCGATCGCGGGCGCGGCCGCGGCCAGCTCCGCGCCGAGGGGAGCACGCTTCCACGCCACGAGACAGCCTCCCACGCGGACGAGCGGGAGCCCGATCTCGGCGAGCTCCGCGAGGTCGGCGACCGCCCGGGCGACGACCGTCGGCCAGCGCTCCCGGTGCTCGTCGTCCGCGGCGAGGGACTCGGCGCGCGCGGTCAGGGCGGACGCGCGCCCGCCGAGCCCCACCGCCTCGATCGCCACGGCGACGAATGCCGTCTTCTTCGCGATCGAATCCACGAGGACCGCGCGGCGCGCCGGGAGCGCGATCGCGAGCGGGAGGCCGGGGAAGCCACCGCCGGTCCCGAGGTCGAGGAGCGCGTCCGCGCCGCGCGACCGGAGCGTGAAGACGGCGGCGAGGCTGTCGAGGAGATGGTCGCGGACGGCGGTCTCCGGATCCCGGATCGACGTGAGGTTCACCGCCGGCGTCCACGCAAGGAGGAGGCGGAGGTGCCCCTCGAGCGCATCGAGAGAAGCCGGGGCGAGGTCGGCGATGCCCATCGCGGCGAGGCCCGCGCGGAATGCGTCGGCGGCGGCGGTGGGCAGGGGAGGGAGGTCGGTGAGACGCGTCGGGAGCGGGGCTCGAGGATCTCTGGCGGGGCGCTCGGTGGCGCCGCGATCGCCCTCCCCGTGCCGGCCGCTCCCGACGCCGTTCGCTTCGCCCGGTGGTCGGCGGGTGCCGGCGCCGCTCGTCCGTCTCATGGCCGGGTCTCCCCGGGCCTCTCGCGTGCGACGCCCTCCGCCGCCGGCCTGATCATCCGTGCGGAGACCCGACGCTAGACCGGCGTCGAAGTCGCGTCAACGCGGTTATCCACGAGTCGTGGGTCCGGTCCCGGTTTGGTGGATAACCGCGCCGTCGGGCGCTGCGGGCGGTGGAGAACCGGCCTCGGTGGCGTCGAGCCGGGTCCGCTCGTCGGCCACCACGCGATCCAGCGCGACCCGGACCGTCTCCACGTCCGGGCCGGTGGGACCGGGCAGCGCGAGACAGAAGCACGACCCCACGCCGGGCCGCGATGCGAGCACGATGTCGCCACCCATGAGGCGGGCGAGGTCTCGCGCGATAGGCAGCCCGAGGCCCGACCCCGGAAGCGGCCGGTGCTCGTCGAGGCGCGCGAACCTCTCGAAGATGCGCTCGCGATCCGCGGGCGGGATCCCGGGGCCGGTGTCCCGGACCACGACGAGCGCGACCGGGCCGTCGAACACCGTGTCGACGTCCACCCGACCACCGCGCGGCGTGTACTTCACCGCGTTGCCGACGAGGTTCAGGACGATCCGCTCGGCGGCCCGGCGGTCTCCGAGCGCGGCGCGGAGCCGCGAGGGCGTGCTCACGTCGAGCGCGACGCCGCCCGCGGCAGCGATCGGCTCGAGCGCATCGCGGCAGGCTGTGAGGACGTCGGCGAGCGGGAAGCTGGCGACGGCGAGGTCGAGCGAGCCCGCCTCGATCCGCGACACCTCGAGAAGGTCGTTCACGAGCTCGCCCATCGATTCGACGATGCGCCGACAGCGCTCGAGGAACTCCGCGGAGACGGCAGGATCGCCGCCGCGGTCCTCGAGGAGGAGGTCGAGATACCCCGACAGGCCCGTGAGCGGCGTGCGCAGCTCGTGGGCGACCGTGGAGACGAACCGCCGTCGCTCGTCGTCCGACGCGGCCGCGACCTCGGACACGCCGCGGTCGGACGCGATCCGGCCGGCGACGGCCAGCGATCCGGCCGCCTGCCTGAGCAGCGTCGGCGGAAGGCGGTCCGGGGCGAGCCTGGCGGATCTCCGGCTGGCGAAGTCGAGGCCCAGGACGGTGACGCCCGGTTCGCCGGGGTCGCCGAGGGAGATCGCGACGCGCACGGGGTGGTCGGGCGCCCGGCCGGGCACGCCCACACCACCTTCGGCCAGGGTGACGATCTCGATCCGGGCCGCCGGGCGGGCCGCCCGCTCGCGGCGAGCGCGGTGGGCGGCGGAGTCGAGCCACGCGGCCAGGTCGATCGCCGCGCGAGGCGGCTCCAGGCTCGCGACGGCCGTGTAGACGGTGCGGTCGGGGAGAGCGACGAGAGCCGCCGCCCGGCGCGCGCCGCCGGTGCGCGCGAGCAGCGCGAGGATCCGACCGACCGCGTCCGGGGGTTGAGCGTCACGGGCGAGGATGACGGACGCCCGGGCCGAGAACGCGAGGGCGGCGTGAGCGGCGCGGTCCTCGAACCGCCGGTATCCGGCGCGGCGGTCGCCGGGCCGCTTGTACGGTCCGATCCTCGCAAAGCGCGGGCCGGCGCCCGACGTGGGGACCGCCTGGTCGTTCACGCCCGCGAACCGCCCCGGATGGGTCGTCCGAGCGTTCGACGGACGACGTCGAGGACCTCCTCCGCGTACGTGTCCGCGTCGCCCATCTCGGCCGCCGTCCGGACGCAGCCCCGGACATGGTCCTCGAGCACGAGGATCGACAGCGCGTCGACCGCTGCCCGGAGGGCGGCCGTCTGCTGGAGGATGTCGACGCAGTAGTCCTCGCGCTCGATCATCCGCGCGATCCCGCGCACCTGGCCCTCGATCCGGCTCAGCCGGCGCAGCAGCACGGCGCGATCCTTCGTGTAGGCGTGCCGGAAGTGGTCATGGGTCGCGCGGGGGCCGCCGACCGGTGCGGCCGTACCCGCCGGCGGACGCGTGCGTCGTCGCGCGACGGGACCCGCGTCGCTCGAGGTGGCAGAAGGCACGCTCGTGCTCTTCGGCATCGGTCGGTCGGCCATCGCGTCGATGATACGCGCGTCCACTGATCGCCCGGTGCGCGCGAGGGCTCCAGCCGGTCGGTCGCCGTCGGAGACAGGACCGGCTAGACTTCACTTCGATGGATCCGCAACCGCGCCTCCACCCGCAGGACCGGGGAGCGGAGCCTGCGCGCGCGGCGGACGTCGCCACCGCCGGAGCCGGAGCCGTCGCTGCCACCACCGCATTCGCCCATGCGAGCGAGGCCGAGCTCTCGCGGATCCTCGACTTCTACGGCGTCGCGTGGGAGTACGAGCCGCGGACGTTCCCGCTCGTCTGGAGCCTGCAGGGCCAGGTCACGGAGAGCTTCACACCCGACTTCTACCTTCCCGAGCTTGACCTCTACGTCGAGCTGACGACGCTCCGGCAGAAGCTCGTCCGCAAGAAGAACCGCAAGCTGCGCCGCCTGCGCGAGGTCTACCCGGGCGTCCGAATCAAGCTTCTTTACGCGAGGGACTTCCGCGCGCTCCTGCTGAAGTTCGGGCGGATCGGGCTCGCGGAGACGCTCTCCGGCACGGTCGGACAGACGACCCCGCCCCGGGCGGCGCGGTCGGGCCCGACCGTCGCCGGCGGCCCGGACCCCGAGGCCGGCGGCCCGACGAAGGCGCGTGCCCAGCCGCGTGCCCAGCGTCGATCGCCCGCTCGGTCGCGCGTCGTCGCGAGGGCCGCCGCCGGCACGGCCGCCGCCGGCACGG
>CAIYQJ010000046.1 GCA_903928275.1 uncultured Chloroflexota bacterium | reverse complement strand
GGTGGTGGCACACCGGGGTGCGCCGCGGGAGGCTCGAGCGGGGCGGGCGGTGGCACCCCGGGGCGCGACGCCCCGGCGTGGCATGCGATGATCCGACAATGCATATCGGACTCATCGGCGGCATCGGGCCCGCGGCGACCGTCGCCTACTACGAGCGCCTGACCCGGACGGTTCGCGATGCCGGGCAGAGGCTCGAGCTCACGATCGTCGAGGCGGACATCCACGAGCTCATCGCGAACGGCAGCGCGGACCGGCGCGAAGAGCAGGCGGCGGTCTACGCGGCGCTGATCGCGCGCCTGAAGGCTGCCGGCGCCGAGTGCGCCGCGATCACCTCGATCGGCGGGCACTTCTGCTTCCCCGAGACGGAGCGCATCTCGCCGCTGCCGCTCGTCAGCGCGGTCGCGCCCCTCGATCGCCACCTCGCCGCTGCGGGGCTCCGGCGGGTCGGGCTCCTCGGCACGCAGATCGTCATGCGCACCCGCCTGTACGGCCAGCTCGTGCGCACGGAGGCGGTCGCGCCTGCGGGGGACCTCGCGGCTCTCGGCCGCGTCTACCAGGACGTGGCGACGAGCGGCGCCTGCACGGACGAGCAGCGAGCCATCCTCTTCGATGCCGGCCGGCGGATGGTCCAGGACCAGGGCGCCGACGCGGTGGTCCTCGCCGGTACCGACCTCGGCCTCGCCTTCGCCGGGCATGACCCGGGGTATCCGGTGGTGGACGCGCTCGAGGTCCACGCCGCGGTGTTGGCCGAGATCGCGATGGACAGGGCCACCCTCGGACTCGAGTGACGTCACCCCGACGGATCGGTCTCGTCAGCGACCCGGCCGTTCGTCCGGCCGCCTCGGGGTCCGGCGCCGTCCGACGTGTGCTCCCGGTGGTGCCGAGATCCCGGCGCCGAGGCCGGGGATCCGTGCCCCGATGCCCTTCCGGGCGGCCGATCTCGAGTCCGGGCGAGACTGTCCGGTTCGGCGCGTCCCGGTTCGGCCCGTATGCCTCCGACTCGTGGCACCAGTCCGGCGCTGCACATCCGGGGGCGCCGGGCTCCTGACGAGGCGCAGGCGGACGCTGCCGTCACGGGGTCGAAGGAGGGAAGCGTGAGCGTTCGCACTCACAGGCTCGGTCTGGACCGGTCATGAGCACCGACTCGTCCACGCCGGCCGACCCGACGCGCGGGCCGGCCCCTGACACCGACCCGTCGGCCAGCTCGTCGGCGACCGCAGCGGCCCTGCCCGCTGCCGGGTCGACCTCGACCGTCCGCGGCCTCCTCGACGAGGAGCGTGGCTGGGTCCGCGCGCTCCTCATCCTCTCGACGTTCGCCGTCCTCTTCGTTGTGCTCGGGTTCCTCGCGTCCTACTTCCAGGACTACCTGGGCATCATCCTCATCTTCTTCTTCGCGTGGTTCATCGCCTTCCTCGTGACACCGCCGGTCGACTGGATCGAGCGACACCTTCCGCGGATGCCCCGGCCGATGGCCGTCATCCTCATCCTCGTCCCGGTCCTTGCCGTGTGCGGCGGCGTGGTCGTCGTGGTCCTCACGTCGGTCGCGAGGTCGCTCTTCGACCTCGCCCAGTCCCTCGTCGCCAACGGGGGCCGGTCCCCCACGTGGATCGCGGATCTCCAGGCGTTCCTCGACCAGCATGGGATCAACGTGGACGTCGCCGGCACCTTCCACACGATCGCCCCCGGCGCCCTGAAGGCGCTGGCGGACTTTGCGCTCGGTTCGGTCGGCGGCGTGGCCGCGAGCTTCTCGATGCTCATGAACGTCATCGTGGTCATCAGCCTCGCCGTCTTCATGGCGATCGACCGCGACCGGGCCCTCGGGTTCGGCATGGAGCTCGTCCCGCCGGCGCACCGCGGGGAGCTGGCGCTCTTCCGCAAGTCCGTCAGTCGCGCGTTCACCGGGTTCATCCGCTCGCAGCTCGCGCTCGGCGCGATCTACGGCCTGTGGGCGTTCGCCGTGTCGGTCGTGCTCGGGCTCCCGTCCGCGGTGGCGGCGGGATTCCTCTCCGGCGCGATCATGGCGATCCCGATCTTCGGGCCGTACGTCTCGTGGCTCCCGCCTGTCGTCATCGCAGCGGTGTTCATGCCCGAGGTCGCGATCGTGTGCGCGATCCTCATGCTCGTGGGCTGGTTCATCGACGAGAACATCCTCGCGCCGATCGTCCGCGCCGGGGCGGTCGACCTCAACCCCATGGTCATCATGGCCGCGTTCCTCATCGGCGCGCATCTCGCCGGGGCGGTCGGGGCCCTCGCGTCGATCCCGATCGCCGCGATCATCTCGGCGATCTTCTTCTACTGGTTCGCGCGTCGCCGCGTCCAGCGCGGCGAGATCGAGGCGCCGCCTGGGGAACGCCTGGCTGACATCGTGCCGGGGCCGCCGGCAGCCGACGCGGTGACGGCGGCGGGCTGAGGCGAGGGACGTGGGGCCCGTGACCGGGCCCCGACCTGGGTGACGAGCCGGGACCTCCTGCGGGGCATGGCTGCACTGAAGCGCAACCTTGCATCGCACTGCAGGAATGACGTAGGATGCAGCGGTGAGCGACGCCACCGGCCTCCGCGAGCGCAAGAAGACCGAGACCCGCGTGGCGATCCAGCAGGCGGTCCTCTTCCTCGCGCTCGGGCGCGGGCTCGATGCCGTCACCGCCGACGAGATCGCCGCCGCAGCCAACGTCTCGGTGCGGACCTTCCACAACTACTTCGGCTCCAAGGAGGAGGCCCTTGTCGCTGCCTGGGCCTCGGAGTTCGAGGTCTACGTCGACGCCCTGCGTGAGCGGCCAGCCGACGAGCCGATCCTCGACGCACTCGAGCACGTCTTCGGCGAGATCGCGTCCCGGATCGGGGAGCACCCCGGCGCGGTGGAAGGCCATGTCGACCTCCTCTGGACCAGCGTCGCGATGACCCGCCACCGGTCCGTCCTGCTCGACGCGGCGGTCCGGATGGTGACCGACGTCGTCGCGTCGCGGACCGCCACCGATCCGGCGACGGACGTCTATCCGCACATGGTGACGGCCGCCGCGATCTCCGCGATGGTCACCGCCTACCAGTTCACGCCGGCCTCAGGTGCGGCCGGCGACCGCGCGCGCCTGCTCCGCCAGACGTTCGGGCTCCTCCGGTCCGGGCTGCAGCGAGCGCAGTCGCCGTTCGCCTGATCCTGCCCCCGGCGGCCGCCACACCCGGTTCGCCGCCAACGCCGCCATCGCCGCGTCCCGCGACCCCCACGGAGAACACACATGGCAGAGCTGCTCTATCGGATCGGCCGCATCGCCGCGTCGCGGCGCCTCGCTGTCGTCGCGACCTGGCTCGCGATCCTCGGGGTGGCCGCCGGCGCCTTCGTCGCCTTCGGTAAGGCGCCCTCGAGCGACATCTCGATCCCGGGCACCCCGACCGCGGTCGTGACCGAGCACCTCGCCGCCTCCATGCCCGGGACCGCCGGCGCGAACGGCACGGTCGTCTTCAACACCCGGGACGGCTCGCCGTTCACGGACGCGCAGAAGGCCGCGGTCGCCGCGGCGGTCGCGCGGGCCGCGCAGGTCACCGGCGTGACCCGGGTCGTCGACCCGTTCGTCACGCAGGCCCAGGGCGAGGCGCAGGCCAGGAAGATCGCGGACGGCCGGGCCCAGCTCGAGGCGGCCAAGGCGCAGCTCGCGGACGGCCAGAAGCAGCTCGACGCCGGCAAGGCGCAGCTCGCCGACGGCCAGAAGCAGCTCGACGCCGCGAAGGCGCAGCTCGACGCCCAACAGCAGCAGCTCGACGCCGCCAGGGCCGCGCCCGGGGTGACCGCGGCCGCCCTCGCGCAGCTCGACGCCCAGCAGCAGCAGCTCGACGCCGGCAAGGCGCAACTGGTTGCCAAGCAGCAGCAGGCCGACGCGGGTGTCGCCGCCCTCGCCGCCAAGCAGAAGGAGAGCGACGCAGGACTCGCGACGGTCGCGGCCCAGTCGAAGCAGCTCGAGGCGGGTGCGGCGCTGACGGAGCTCGCCTCGAAGATCCGCCTCGTCTCGGCCGACGGCAGCGCCGCCCTCGCCGCCGTGATGTTCTCCGGGACGAGCATCAGCGTCCCCCAGGACATCAAGGCGGCCGTCAAGGCGGCCTTCCTCACGCCCCCGATCGACGGGCTCGACGTCAGCTTCTCGTCCGGCATCGCGCAGGCGCTCCCGAACCTCTTCGGCGCCGGCGAGATGATCGGCCTCGTGATCGCCGCGGTCGTCCTGCTCCTGATCGTGCGGACCGTGATCGGGGCCGCCCTCCCGATCGTGACCGCTCTGCTCGGCGTCGGGATCGGGGCGCTTGGCGCCCTGTCCCTCGCCGGCGTCGTCGACATGATCTCGGTGACGCCGATCCTCGGGGTGATGCTCGGGCTCGCGGTCGGGATCGACTACGCGCTCTTCATCATCAACCGCCACCGGCGCCAGCTACGGGACGGCTACGCGGTCGCGGAATCGATCGCCCTCGCGAACGGCACCTCGGGCAACGCCGTGTTCTTCGCGGGCGCCACGGTCATCATCGCGCTCGTCGCGCTCAACGTGACCGGGATCCCGTTCCTCGGCCTGATGGGGACCGTCGGCGCTGTGTCCGTGGCGATCGCCGTCCTCATCGCCATCACGCTGACGCCGGCGCTGCTCAGCCTCGTCGGGATGCGGATCCTCCGCGGCAGCGAGAAGGAGCACCTCACCGACCAGGTCGGTCCGGCTCCCGTGGCGCCCGCGCGCCCGGTCTCCACCCCGAAGGCCGTCGCGCTCGTGCT
>CAIYQJ010000045.1 GCA_903928275.1 uncultured Chloroflexota bacterium | reverse complement strand
GCCTGCTCATCGGCGGCTTGCGCAACGGCACGCAGGTCTTCGACCGGCGCGTCGCAGGCTCGAACGCCGCGCTCCTCGTGCTTGCCGCCGTCGGGCTATTCATCCCGGCCGTCTTCTCGGCATCGACCGACCTCGGGTCGCGGGACCGCGTCGTCGCCGAATCCGCGCTCGTCGCGGTGATCCTCATCGGCTGCTACGGCCTTGCGCTCATCTACCAGTTCCGGCACCCTGCGGAGACGCTCGGGGGCCGCGACTCCCCTGCGGGACACGGCGGCCCCGCCTGGAGCGGGAGGATCGCGGTCGGCGTGCTCCTCGTGGCGGCGGTCCTCCTCGCCGTCCTGTCGGAGGCGCTCGTGCGCTCGATCGAGCCGTTCATCGAGCAGTTCGGCCTCTCGCCGTTCTTCGTGGGCGTCATCATCATCCCGACGATCGGGAACGTCGCCGAGCACCTCGTCGCGATGCAGCTCGCGTGGCGGAACAGGATCGAGTTCTCGCTGGCGGTCGCGTTCGGCTCGAGCCTCCAGGTCGCGCTGTTCGTGGCGCCCGTGCTCGTCCTCCTGGGACTGGTGGTGGGCCAGCCGATGGACCTCGCGTTCCCGGCGCTCGAGGTCGCGGCGGTCGGCGTCGCGGTGGCCATCAGCGCTCTCGTCGCTCTCGACGGCGAGTCGAACTGGCTCGAGGGGCTCCTCCTCGTCGCGATCTACGGGATCCTCGCGGTGACCTTCTTCGAGCTCGTCTGACCTCTGGCGCGGCGGCCGGGTGAGCGACGGCCGCCCGCACCGTGAGCGGCCGTCGCTCGATCCGCGCCGCGCCGTGGGGGAGGCGCGGCGGCCGGGACGTGCGGGATCAGGCGGCGGCCACGTCGGGGATCGGCTCGGCCGCATCCGCGTCGGCCGCGTCGGGGGCGTCCACGGCGCTTCCTTCGTCAGGTACTGCCTCCGCCTCGTAGTCCTTCTTCCGGCGGCCGGACAGCATCTCGACGTGGCCCGCGACGACCTCGGTCTTCCAGTGGCGTACGCCTCGATCGTCTTCCCATTGCCGGGTCTGGATCCGCCCGTCGATGGCGACCTGGCTGCCCTTGCCCAGGTACTGCCCGCAGACCTCGGCGAGTCGATCCCATGTCACCACGCTGTGGTATTCGGCGCGCTCCTCGCCCTGCCCGCGGTACTCGTTCGTCGCCACGTTGAACGACGTGATCGTCTTCCCGCTCGCGAGCTGGCGCGTCTCCGGATCCCGGGTGAGGCGGCCGGTGAGAAGGACCTTGTTCACGGTCCCGACTCCTTCTGGTCGGCGGGCACGCGGCGCCCGCGATCTGGCGGCGGGTCTGGCCGTTCCGCCCTCGCGGCGGGTCGCGGGCAGCGGATGAACGGAGGCTACCGGGTCGGCGTCATCGCGCGATCGACCGCGGGTGCGCCACCGATCTCCGGACCGCCGGCGCGCTACGGGCGCGGCGCGTCCACCGCCGCATCGGCGGGCGCCGTGTCGTCCGGCTCGCGCGTGCCGCCTGGCTCGAGCCCGCCGTCGTTCACCGGTCGACCGCCTGTCGCCGTTCCCGTGCGCCGGAGCGAGTCGACGGACCATTCCGGCGCGCGGGGCGGAACGCCGGTCGTGAACGTCTCCCGGAAGATCGTCACGAGGTCCGGATCGAACTGGGACCCCGACCGTCGCAGGATCTCGGCGAGCGCCTCCTCGTGGGAGGCGCGCCGGTGGCCGGCCCGCGGAGCGACGATCGCGTCGTACGTGTCCGCGAGCGCCACGATGCGCGCCCCCAGCGGGATCTCGCTGCCGCGCAGCCCGTACGGGTACCCGTGCCCGCTCCATCGCTCGTGGTGGTAGAGCACGAGCGGCGCGACGTCGCGGAGGGCGGCCGACTGCTCCAGGATGACCTGGCCGATCCGCGGATGCTGCGCGAGCAGCTGCCATTCGGCCCCGGTCAGCGGGCCCTCCCGCCGGAGGACCTCGATGGGCACGGTGACCTTGCCGACGTCGCGGAGGATCGCGGCAAGGCGGACCTTCTCGACGTCAGCCGGCGCGAGCCCGGAGGCGCGCGCGAGCGCGTCGGCGATCGTGAGAACGGCGTCGGACGGCCGTCCGCCGCCCTCCGGCAGGCCGTGGACGAACTCCACGAGCTGGTCCTCGGCGGCGCGCCGGGCCGTCGCCCCGATCTCGCGCGCCCGTGCGGCCTCGGCCTGGGAGATGGGTGCGGCGGCGACGATCGCGAGCTCGTCGAGGGCGGCGTCGACGGCGACCTGGTTGCGCCCGAGCGCCTTCGCCGCGTACATCGCCGCGTCGGCGCCGCGCAGCAGCACCTCGGGGCGGAGGGTCCGGCCTCGTCCCCCGGTGATGCCGACGGAGATCGTCACCGAGATCGGCGACCCGTCCCGCGCCCGCACGCTCACGTGCTCGACGGCAGAGCGGAGCTTCTCGCTGATCGTCGCGGCGTCGTCGATCGCAGTCTCGGGCAGGACGACGACGAACTCCTCGCCGCCGTACCTGCCGATGACGTCGGTCGTCCGAAGGGCCGACCGGATCGCCTGGGCGACAGCACGGAGGACGAGGTCGCCGACGGGGTGCCCATGCTGGTCGTTCACCGCCTTGAAGTGGTCGACGTCCACGAACGCGACAGAGAGCTGGCGGTCGTAGCGGATCGCGCGCTCGACTTCGGAGGCGAGCGTCGTCATGACGGCCGTGCGGGTCTCGACCCCGGTGAGCCGGTCGATCGTCGCGTCGCGTCTCGCGTCCGCGAGAGCCCCGGCCAGGGCCGTGAACGCAGCCCCGAGGCGCGGATCCGCCCGCGCCGGGAGCGCGGCGTCGGTGTCTTCGCCCGTGGCGATCGCCGTCGCCGCGTCGGCCACGGGATCCACGCGACGCCGCACATAGACCCACGCCGCGACCACGGTGACCGAGGCGCCGAGGAGCATGCCGGAGGCCACGCCGGCAGCCACGAACCCGGCCGTGCCGTAGGCGGTCGCCGAGACGACGGCGAGGATCACCGCGATCGGCGCGAGGACTGAGAGTGCCCAGATGAAGCGCCCCACTGGTGAAGGCTACGTCGTCCCGGCGGAAGCCGCAGGTGGCCGGAAGTACCACGGCACCGTGGGGGGTCCCCGGGCGCGGTCCTGCGCTTGGTATACTCGCGGCCTCCGGGATCGCGGGTCGGACCCGCCCAGCAGGAGTCGCGCCGTTGCCCCAGGCCGCCGACCCGCGGATCGCATGAAGCGGTCCCGCCGGATCGACACCGAGGGTCGCCGAACGCTCGGTGACCGCGGGTGGGGGCAGTCTACCCGGGCCCCTGGCCTCCCAGCCGAGGGCCCTTCCGCTTTCCCGGGACCCGGGGCGAGCGCGCCGGGCACCGTGGTGCCGACCCCTGGAGGCTGACGATGCCGGCGACTGTCATCGTGGGGCTCCAGTGGGGCGACGAGGGGAAGGGGAAGACGACCGACTTCCTCGCCGAGCAGGTCGACTGCGTCGTCCGGTACCAGGGCGGGGACAACGCGGGCCACACGGTCGTCCTCGGCGACGAGGTCTTCAAGCTCCACCTCGTGCCGTCGGGGATCCTTTACCCGCACATCGTCCCGGTCATCGCGAATGGTGTCGTCGTCAACCCCGCGACGCTCCTGCGGGAGCTCGACGGCCTCGCCGAACGCGGCATCGACGTCTCGCGCCTCCGCGTGAGCCGCAACGCCCACGTGATCCTCCCGTACCACATCGCCCTCGACAGCGCGATGGAGGCACGCCTCGCGTCGGCGGCCGTGGGGACCACGCACCGCGGGATCGGCCCGGCGTACGCGGACCGCGCGTGGCGGACGGGGATCCGCATGGAGGACCTGCTCGACACGAACGTCCTGCGCGCGAAGCTCCAGCGCGTCCTGCCCGATCGCAACGTCATCCTCAGCGCTGCGTACGGGGCCGAGACGTTCGAGCTCGAGGCGCTCGTGGAGCTCGGCGCCGGGTGGGGGGATCGCTTGCGCGAGCGGATCGTCGACACGACGGACCTCGTCCAGCAGGCTCTCGCGCGCGGGGACTCCCTCCTCTTCGAGGGCGCGCAGGGGACCCTGCTCGACCTCGACCACGGGAGCTACCCGTACGTCACCTCGTCCAACCCGATCGCGGGAGGCGCCTGCACGGGCGGCGGGATCGGCCCCCTCCAGGTGGACGAGGTGATCGGCGTCGCGAAGGCGTACGCCACGCGCGTGGGCGCGGGGCCGTTCCCCACGGAGCTCGAAGATGCCATCGGCGAGGGGATCGCCACGCGCGGCCGGGAGGTCGGCACCACGACCGGGCGGCCCCGCCGCGTGGGATGGTTCGACGCGCTCCCCACGCGGTTCGCCGTGGAGATCAACAGCGCCTCCTCGATCATGCTGAACAAGCTCGACATCCTGTCCGGCCTCGACGAGGTCCGCGTCTGCGTGGGGTACGACATCGACGGCGAGCGCGTCGAGCGGTGGCCCGCGAGCGCCGACGCCCTGGCACGCGCGATCCCGGTCTACGAGACGCATCCGGGCTGGCGGGAGTCCGTCCACGACGCGCGGTCCCTCGGCGACCTGCCCGAAGAGGCGCGCCGATACGTCACGCGGCTCGAGGAGCTCCTCGGCGTCCCGATCCACCTCGTGTCGGTGGGGCCCGAGCGCTCCCAGACGATCGTCCGGTCCGTCCGGCCGTACCCCGCCGCGCGCCACCGCCGATGAAAGGTACACCGGGGCGGGCGACCCTCGACGCCGGTGCCGGTGCCGGTGCCGGTGCCGGTGCCGCGCCGGCGCGCGTCCTCATCGTGGGCGGCGGTGCCCGCGAGCACGCCCTCGCGTGGCTGCTCGCGTCGGAGCCCGGGGTGGAGCGCGTGGTCGTCGCGCCCGGCAGCGACGCGATCGGCGAGGTGACCGGCGTCGACTGCCGAGTCGAGTGCCGGCCCGCGATCCGCCCCACCCACGGCCCCGAGGTCGCGGCGCTCGCCGTGCGGGAGGCGGTGGACCTCGCCGTCATCGGTCCGGAGGCGCCGCTCGCGGCCGGCGTCGCCGATGCCCTCCTCGCCGCCGGGATCGCGACGTTCGGGCCCACTGCCGCGGCCGCGCGGATCGAGGCGAGCAAGTCGTTCTGCCGCGCGATCGCCGATGACGCCGGGATCCGGATGGCTCGCGGCGCGGCGTTCACGGACCTCCGCGCGGCGATGGCGTTCGCGCGGGGGCTTGCGAGCGGCGGCGCGGGCGTCGTCGTGAAGGCGGACGGCCTCATGGCCGGCAAGGGTGTCCGGATCTGCACCGATGCCGCCGATGCCGAGGACGCGATCCGCACGTTCGCCGCCGCGAGCGCCGCCGCCGGGAGCGCCGCGGCCGACGGCGGCGAGGCCGGCGAGCCGCTGGTCGTCGTCGAGGAGCGCCTGGCCGGACGCGAGGCGAGCGTCATCGCCCTGTGCGACGGACGCGTCGCGCTCGCCCTGCCCGCCGCCCGGGACCACAAGCGGCTCGGTGACGACGACACGGGCCCGAACACCGGCGGCATGGGCGCCTACGCCCCGCTGCCCGACCTCGACGACGCGGCTGTCGCGGAGATCGTGCGGACCTTCCACGAGCCGGCCCTCGCGGCGCTGGCCCGGCGCGGGACGCCGTTCCGGGGTGCCCTGTATGCCGGGCTCATGCTCACCGAGGACGGCCCCATCCTCCTCGAGTTCAACGCGCGGTTCGGCGATCCCGAGACGCAGGTCCTGCTGCCCCTCCTGGAGCGGCCGCTCGGGCCGCTGCTCGCCGCCGCCGCCCGGGGCCGTCTCGCGGAGGCCGCCAGGGCACTCGGCACCGCGGGCCACGTCGTGCCGGCCGAGGGCGCCGCGACGGTCGGGATCGTCCTCGCATCGGCGGGCTACCCGGAGCTGCCCAGGAGCGGGGACGAGATCCACGGCGTCGACGCTGCGCGCGCGACGGGTGCACTCGTCTTCCACGCGGGCACCGAGCGCGACGCATCCGGCGCCTGGCGGACGCGCGGCGGCCGCATCCTCACCGTCGTCGGCGTGGGGTCGGCGATCGCGGCGGCGCGCGCGCTCGCCGAGCAGGCCGCGGACCTCGTCGACTTCGCCGGCGTCCAGCGCCGACGCGATATCGCCGCCGTGGTCCCGCGGCGCGCGGCCCGGATCGTCGCGGGCCACCCTCCCGGCGTCGGGGCGGCCCGGTGATCCGCCGGTACACGCTCCCCGAGATGGGAGCGCTCTGGACGGATGCCGCGCGGTTCGACCGGATGCTCCTCGTGGAGCTCGCCGTCGCGCGAGCCCAGGTTGCCAGGGGGACGGTCCCCGCCGAGGCCTACGCGGTCATCGCGGCGCGCGCGCGCGTCGACGTGGAGCGGATCGCAGAGATCGAGCGCACGACCGAGCACGATGTCATCGCGTTCGTGAGCCAGGTCGCCGAGTCGGTCGGACCGGAGGGCCGCTTCCTCCACCTCGGCCTCACGAGCAGCGACGTGCTCGACACCGCGCTCGCGCTCCAGCTCGCGGATGCCGGCCGCCGGCTGGTCGCCGACTGCGACGCGCTCGTGGCCGTCCTCGTCCGCCGGGCCCGGGAGGAGGCCGGGACGCTCATGATGGGCCGGACGCACTCGGTGCACGCCGAGCCCACGACGTTCGGGCTGAAGCTGGCCGGCTGGGCGTTCGAGGTCGATCGCGGTCGCCGCCGTCTCGCCGAGGCCACGGCCGAGATCGCCACCGGGAAGATCTCCGGGCCGGTGGGCACGTACAGCCTTCTGCCGCCCGACCTCGAGGCGGAGGTGCTCGCGCGGCTCGGGCTGCGCGTCGACCCGGTCTCGACGCAGATCGTCCAGCGCGACCGCCACGCGGCGTTCCTCGCGGCGATCGCGATCCTCGGTGGCACGCTCGAGCGGATCGCGACGGAGGTCCGTAACCTCCAGCACACGGAGATCGCGGAGGTGATGGAGCCGTTCCGGGTCGGCCAGAAGGGCTCGTCCGCGATGCCCCACAAGCGCAACCCGATCGTGAGCGAGCGGATCGCCGGGCTCGCGCGCCTCCTCCGCGGGTACGCCTCGGTGGGCTTCGAGGACCAGCCCCTCTGGCATGAGCGCGACATCAGCCACTCGAGCGCCGAGCGCGTCGTGCTCCCCGACGCGACGATCGTGCTCGACTACGCGCTGGTGAAGACGACGACGCTCATCGACGGGCTCGTCGTCCGGCGCGAACGCATGCGCGAGAACATCGACGACGGGCTCGGGCTCCATGCGAGCAGCCGCGTGCTGCTGGCGCTCGTCGCGCGCGGCATGTCCCGCGAGGACGCGTACGCGCTCGTCCAGCGCTGCGCGCTCCGCGCGGCAGACGAGGACCGGCCGCTCCACGACCTCCTCGCGGTGGACTCCCAGGTCGCCGCGGCGATCCCGCTCGCTGACCTCGACGGGCTGTTCGACGACGCGCGCCACCTCGTCCACGTGCCGGCCGTCATCGCGCGCCTGGACGCGCTCGATCCGGCCGGGGCCGCCGGCCGCCCGCCGAGAGAGGTCCCCGATGTCGGTTGACGCGTTCGTCCGCTCCGGGAAGGTGCGCGACCTGTACGCGATCGGCGGCGACCGGCTCCTGCTCGTGGCATCCGATCGCCTGAGCGCCTTCGACGTCGTCCTGCCGACGACCATCCCCGACAAGGGTCGGGTCCTCACCGGGCTCTCGCGCTTCTGGTTCTCGCGGACGACGGACCTCGTCGCCAACCACCTGGTCGACACGGACCCGGGGTCGGTCCCGCCGGACACCTCGCTCCCGCCCGCCGACGAGCTGCGCGGCCGGATGATGCTCTGCCGCCGTGCCGACGTCCTGCCGGTCGAGGTCGTGGTCCGGGGGTACCTCGCTGGTGGAGGATGGAAGGACTACGTCCGGACGGGCGATGTCTCCGGGGTCCGGCTCCCGGCCGGCCTGCGCGAGAGCGACCGCCTGCCGGAGCCGATCCTCACTCCCTCGACGAAGGCGGAGCAGGGGACCCACGACGAGCCGATCCCGTTCGCGGCGATGGCGTCGCTCGTGGGCGCGGATGTCGCTGAGCGCGTGCGGGACGTGGCGCTCGCCCTGTACGGCCGCGCCGTGGCGGTCGCGGAGCCGGCGGGGATCCTCGTCGCGGACACGAAGTTCGAGATGGGGATCGCGCCCGGGACGGGCGAGCTGCTGCTCGTCGACGAGGTGCTCACGCCGGACTCGAGCCGGTTCTGGGACGCCGCCGCGTACGCGCCGGGCGGGCCGCAGGCATCCTTCGACAAGCAGTTCGTCCGCGACTGGCTGGAGCGCCAGCCGTGGGACAAGCGGGCACCCGGCCCGGCACTCCCCGCCGACGTCGTCGCCGGCACGCGGGCCCGCTACGTCGCCGCGTTCGAGCGGATCACCGGGGCGAGCTTCGACCGCTACCTCGAGGAGGACATGATCGCGTCATGAGTGACCAGTCGCCGACCGAGCCGGGCGCCGTCGCCGGCGCCTACCGCCTCGCCGTCCACGTCATGCCCAAGGGCGGGATCCTCGATCCGCAGGGTCGGGCGGTGGAGCAGAGCCTCCCGCACCTCGGTGTCGCCGGCATCCGCGACGTCCGGGTGGGACGCCGCGTGGAGCTCACGGTCGACGCTGCGAGCGAGGCGGCGGCCCGGGCCGTCGTCGAGCGGCTCGCGAACGAGCTCCTCGCCAACCCGCTCATCGAGGCGTACCGCATCGAGCTCGTCGGCGCGGTCGCCGGGGCGGTCGCCGGGGCCGGGGAGCCTGCATGAGCGTCCGCGTCGGCGTCGTCGTCTTCCCGGGGAGCAACTGCGACACGGACGCGGAGCACGGGCTGCGGCTGGCAGGGGCGGAGCCCGTGGAGCTCTGGCACGAGTCGGCGGACCTCGCGGGTGTCGCCGCGGTCGTCCTCCCGGGCGGCTTCGCCTACGGCGACTACCTGCGGGCCGGCGCGCTCGCGCGCTTCTCCCCGGTCATGCGGGCGGTGGCGGGCTTCGCCGCCGACGGCGGGCTGGTCCTGGGCATCTGCAACGGGTTCCAGGTCCTGGCCGAAGCCGGGCTCGTCCCCGGGACGCTCATCCGCAACCGCTCGCTCCGCTTCGTCTGCCGCGACGTCTCCATCGCGCCCGGGCGTCTCGACTCGCCGTTCACCGCGGCGATGACCGCGGTGCGGCCGCTGCGGATGCCGGTGGCGCACGGCGAGGGCTGCTACGTCGCGGACGACGCGACCCTCGACGCGATGGAGCAGGACGGCCGGGTCCTGTTCCGCTACGTGCGCGCGGACGGCTCGCCTGCGGTCGATCCGGCCGATCGCGCCAACCCGAACGGCTCGCTCCGGGCGATCGCCGGCGTCTGCAACGCCGCGGGGAACGTCGCGGGCCTCATGCCCCACCCGGAGCGCGCCGCGGAGGCGATCCTCGGCTCCGACGACGGGATGGCGATCCTCGACTCGCTCGTGCGGTCCGCGGCCGCTCGCGCGGCGGGTCGCGGGCCGGCGGTCGTGGCCGGAGCGGGGGCGGCCCGATGACGGGTCTGGCCGGAGCGGCCGGCGGCGAGGGCCCCGCGACGGAGGCGCTCCACCGGCGCCTCGGCGTCACGGACGAGGAGCTCGCCGCCATCGTCGACCGGCTCGGGCGCGACCCCAACGACCTCGAGCTCGCGATGTTCAGCGTCATGTGGAGCGAGCACTGCTCGTACAAGAGCAGCCGGCCACTCCTGCGCACGCTCCCGACCGGCGGTGACGACGTGGTCGCCGGACCGGGCGAGAACGCGGGCGTCGTCCGCATTGGCGACGGGCTCGCGGTCGCGTTCAAGATCGAGAGCCACAACCACCCGAGCGCCGTGGAGCCGTACCAGGGCGCCGCGACCGGCGTGGGCGGGATCCTCCGCGACATCTTCACGATGGGCGCGCGGCCGGTCGCGATCCTCGACGCGCTCCGCTTCGGCGACCCGCGCGATGCTCGAACGCGGCATCTCGTCCGCGGCGTCGTGGCAGGTGTCGGCGGCTACGGCAACTGCGTCGGCGTCCCCACGATCGGCGGGGAGCTCGTCTTCGACCCGTCGTACGCGGGGAACCCGCTCGTGAACGTCATGGCGATCGGGATCCTCCCGGAGGACCGCCTGACGCTCGCGTCCGCGCCCGGCCCCGGGAACCTCGCGATCCTCTTCGGGTCGACGACCGGCCGCGACGGGATCGGCGGCGCCTCCGTGCTCGCGTCCGCGACCTTCGGCGAGGACGACCCGTCCAAGAGGCCGTCGGTCCAGGTCGGCGACCCGTTCGCCGAGAAGCTCCTCATCGAGGCGTCGCTCGAGCTCATCGAGCGGGGGCTCGTCGTCGGGCTGCAGGACCTCGGGGCCGCCGGCATCACGTGCGCCGTGTCCGAGACGGCCGACCGGGCGGGGACCGGGATCCTCGTGGACCTCGACGCGATCCCGCGTCGCGAGGAGGGGATGGAGCCGTTCGAGGTCATGATCAGCGAGAGCCAGGAGCGGATGCTCGCGATCGTGGAGCCCGCGCGGCGCGCCGAGGCCGAGGCCGTGTGCACGCGCTGGGGGATCCGGTCCACGGTGATCGGCCGCGTCACCGGCGACGGCGACATCGCGATCGTCACCGGCG
>CAIYQJ010000044.1 GCA_903928275.1 uncultured Chloroflexota bacterium | reverse complement strand
GCCACCGCAGCACCGGCGACGGCCGCGCCGGCCACCGCCGCGCCGTCCGTCGAGGTCACCGCCGCCCCGTCCGCGTCCGCCGCCGCGGGGGCGAACCTGAAGATCGGTGTCGTCACGGACATCGGCACCGTCAACGACAAGGGGTTCAACGAGTACAGCTTCAAGGGCGCGCAGCAGGGTGCCGCCGCGCTCGGCGCCGCCGCACCGCCCGTCGTCGTCCCGAAGGACGCGTCTGAATACGCGGCCGACATCCAGAGCTTCGTCGGGCAGAACTACGACATCATCGTGACCGTCGGGTTCAACCTCGCGAACGACACCCAGGCCGCCGCCCTGGCGAACCCGAAGATCCAGTTCATCGGCGTGGACCAGTCGGCCTGCGTCGACGCGACCGGCAAGGTCGATCCCACGTTCGCCTGCAAGGGCGACCCGAAGACGCTGCTGCCGAACTACAAGCCGTTCGTGTTCAAGGAGGACCAGGCGGGCTACCTTGCCGGGATCATCGCCGGCCTCGCCACCAAGAACAACGTCATCGGCGCGATCGGCGGCACCACGCTCTGCGCCGCGTGCGTCCGCTACATCCAGGGCTACGAGCTCGGCGCCAAGTCGGTAAACCCGAACGTCACCGTGAAGTCCGCGTACGTGACGCACGACTTCTCGGCCAAGGCCTTCAGCGACCCGGCCGGCGGCAAGAGCTTCGCCCAGAACTTCATCCAGACCGTCAAGCCGGACGTCCTGTTCGCGGTCGCCGGCCTCACCGGCAACGGCGCCCTCGACGCCGCCTGCGCGGCCGGGATCTACGCAGTCGGCGTGGACGTGGACCAGTACCTGTCCTACCCGAACGCGGACAAGTGCATCATCACCTCAGCCGAGAAGAAGCTGGTCAACGCCGTCTCGCAGGAGATCCAGGCGATCGCGAACGGGACGACCGTCCCGGACGTGTACCAGGCCTCCAACGACGGCATCGGCGCCTCGCCGGTGACGAACGTCACGCTCCCGGACGTCCAGGCCAAGCTCGACGCGGCGTACGCGGCGATGAAGGCCGGGACGCTCCAGACGTGTCCGACCACCGGTTGTGGCGTCGCTCCCAAGTGACCGCCTGACGACCTGACACGCTCCGACGGGCCGGCCCTCTCGGGCCGGCCCGTCCCCTACCCCGTCGCCGACACCGGAGTCAGCGCCGAATGACAGAGCAGGGCGAAGCGCTCCTCGCGCCCGCGCTCGAGATGCGCGGCATCACCAAGCGATACCCGGGCGTGGTCGCGAACGATCACATCGACCTCGACGTCCGGCCTGGCGAGATCCACGCGCTCCTCGGCGAGAACGGTGCCGGGAAGACGACCCTGATGAACGTCCTCTACGGGCTCGCGAAGCCAGACGAGGGCGAGATCCTCCTTGACGGCCGGTCCGTGAAGATCGCCAGCCCCTCCGACGCGATCGTGCGCGGGATCGACATGGTCCACCAGCACTTCATGCTCGTGCCGGTGCTCACGGTCGCGGAGAACATCCTCCTCGGCGAGGAGACGATGGCGAACCCCGTCTTCCTCGACCGAAAAAGGGCGCGCAGCCAGATCATCGACCTCGGACGGCGGTTCGGCTTCGAGATCGACCCGGACGAGAAGGTCGGCTCGCTCTCGGTCGGCTGGCAGCAGCGCGTGGAGATCCTCAAGGCGCTCTATCGCCACGCGAAGATCCTCGTCCTGGACGAGCCGACGGCGGTCCTCACGCCCCAGGAGACGAAGGAGATCTTCACAGTCCTCCGGCGCCTCGCGGCCGAGGGGCACAGCATCATCTTCATCAGCCACAAGCTCTACGAGGTCCTGGAGATCGCGGACCGGATCACGGTCATCCGGCGCGGCCGGGTCGTCGGCGAGCGACTCCCGTCCGAGACGAACGAGGACGACCTCGCCGAGCTGATGGTCGGCCGCGAGGTCCAGCTCACCGTGGACCGCGGCGAGTCGCACCCCGCCGGCGCCGTCCTGAAGGTGGAAGGTCTCCACGTCCGCGACGACCGCGGGAACGAGATGGTCCGCGGCGTGGACCTGGAGGTGCGGGCCGGCGAGATCCTCGGGATCGCCGGCGTCGCGGGCAACGGCCAGGACGAGCTCGTCGAGGCGATCATCGGCCTGCGGAAGCCCCACGCCGGGACGGTCACGCTCGACGGCGCCGACGTCACCGGGCACACGCCGCGCCAGATGAACGAGGCGCGGGTCGCGTACGTCCCCGCGGACCGTCACCGCTTCGGCCTCATCCTCTCGTTCCCGCTCTCGGACAACCTCGTCCTCACCACGTACTACCGGTCGCCGTACGCCCGGGGGATCATGCGCGACGAGGCGGCGATCCGGCGGGAGGCGGAGGCAACCGTCGCGAAGTACGACATCCGCACGCCCTCGGCGACGGTCAAGGCCGGGACGCTCTCGGGTGGGAACCAGCAGAAGGCGGTCGTCGCGAGGGAGTTCAGCGCCGACCTGGCCCTGCTCGTCCTCGACCAGCCCACGCGCGGCCTCGACGTGGGCAGCATCGAGTTCATCCACAAGCAGGCGATCGCCAAGCGCGACGCGGGCACCGCGATCCTCCTCGTCTCCGCGGAGCTCGACGAGATCCTCGAGATGTCCGACCGGATCGGCGTCATGTACCGCGGGGAGATCGTCCGGGTGCTCGACGGGCCGACGGCCGACAAGAACGAGGTGGGGATCCTCATGGCGACGGGCGGTGCGACCCAGCCCGCCCACGAGGCGGAGGTGTCGGCATGACCGCGACGGCGCCCGCGGCTCCGACCCGATCGCTCCGCCATGCCGCGCGACAGCTCTGGTCGCTGATCGCGATCCCGGCGGTCGCGATCCTGCTCTCCCTCGTCGTCGGGTCGGTGATCATCCTCGTGTCCGAGCTGATCATCCCGGACCATGCCTTCGACTGGACCCTGCCGATCACCGCGTACAAGGCGCTCCTGGAGGGTTCGATCGGGAGCCCGCAGGCGATCGTGAACACGCTCGTCGCGACCACCCCGCTGATCCTCGGCGGCCTGTCGGTCGCGCTCGGGTTCAAGGCGGGGCTCTTCAACATCGGCGCCCAGGGCCAGTTCCTCATGGGGGCGCTCGGGGCGGTCATCGTCGGCGTCATGGTCGCGACATGGCCGCCGATCGTCGCGATCCCCATCGCGGTCGCGGCAGGGATCCTCTTCGGTGCCGCGTGGGGGTTCATCCCTGGCATCCTCAAGGCGGTCTCGGGTGCCCACGAGGTCGTGACGACGATCATGCTCAACTACATCGCCGTCGCGATCATCGCGGCCCTCGTCAGCGGCCCGCTCAAGGTCCCCGGCTCCCCCTCCCCGATCACCTTCGACGTCGGCAACGCTGCCTTCCCGATCGTCCTGGGGAAGAACGGACACATCGGGATCTTCATCGCGCTGTTCTGCGTCTTCCTCGTCTGGTTCGTCCTCTACCGGACGACCTGGGGCTTCCAGGTCCGCGCGGTCGGCGCCAACCCTGACGCGGCCCGGTACGCCGGGATGCGCCCGCGGGTGGTCACGACCCTCACGATGACCGCTGCGGGCGCGCTCGCGGGCCTCGCCGGCGTCTGCGTCCTCCTCGGCGTCACGCATTCGATGACGTCGGCCTTCGGGACGACCGTCGGGTTCGATTCGATCTCCGTCGCCCTGCTCGCCCGGTCGGACCCGTTCGCGATCGTCCCGGCGGCGCTGCTGTTCGGGGGGATGCGTGCCGGCGCCGGGCTCATGCAGATCCAGGCCCAGATCCCTGCCGAGCTCGTGGACGTCCTCCAGGCGACGATCCTGCTCTTCCTCATCATGAGCCCCGTCCTGCGGCGAGTCTTCCGCCTGCGGTCCGCCCAGAGCGCGCTGGGTGCCGGCGGCGAGACGACGATCACGAAGTCGTACGGCGGCGAGACGGTGGTTCGCTGATGGACCCGATCATCTCCACGCTGTACGGCATCCCGCTCGTCGGGCTGGCCTTCCAGCTCGTGGGCTACCTGATCGCCACCATTCCGCCCGCGTCCCCGATCATCATGGCCGCCGCCACCCCGCTGGTCCTCGGTGCGCTCTGCGGCGTCATCGGCGAGCGGTCCGGAGTCGTGAACATCGGGATCGAGGGCATCATGCTCGCGAGCGCGTTCACTGGCTGGATCGTGGGCGTCGTCCTGGCACCGATGTTCCCCGACGCGGCCTCCACGCCGGTCTTCGGGATCACGATCCCGCTCCTGTTCGCAGTCCTCGCCGCGCTGGGGGTCGCGCTGCTCATCTCGCTGCTTCACGCCTGGCTGTCCATCTCGCTGCGCGCGGACCAGATCATCAGCGGCACGATCATCAACATCGCCGCGTTCGGCGTGACGGCGTATCTCAACACGCTCATCGCGAAGCAGTCCCCGCAGAGCGCGGGCGCGTTCACGGCCTTCAACCCGCCCGACTGGCTCACCGGCCTCCCCGTCGTAGGCTGGCTCTTCGACATGTTCCTCCACCAGGGGCCGATCTCCATGTCCGTGATCGTCCTGGTGGTGGGGCTGCAGATCTGGCTCTTCCGCTCGCGCTGGGGCCTTCGGACGCGCGCCGTGGGCGAGCACCCGAAGGCGGCCGAGACGGTCGGCATCGACGTCATCCGCCTCCGGTACCGCAACGTCCTGATCAGCGGCCTCTTCGCCGGGCTCGCCGGCGCGTACCTGAGCATGGAGGCGACGAACTCGTTCCAGGACGGCATGACCGCCGGGCGCGGCTTCATCGCGCTGGCGGCGATGATCGTCGGCCGCTGGACGCCGATCGGGGCGTTCGGGGCCGCGCTGCTGTTCGCGACGTTCACCGCCCTCGGCCAGTCGATCAACTTCGCGCCGCCCGCCGGCCAGCTGGGCGACATCATGACCTCGGTCCCGGCCCAGTTCTGGGACGCGCTCCCCTACATCGTCACGATCATCGTCCTCGCGGGCGTCGTGGGCCGGAGCATCCCGCCCGCAGCGGATGGGCAGCCGTACGAGCGTGAGTCCGCGACCTGAAGCCGGGGTCGCACCCCGCGACCTCGGTTACGCACCGGGCGATCCGGCGTTCGTCGCCGACCCGTACCCGGTCTTCGCGCGCCTCCGCGAGGAGGCGCCCGTCGCCTTCGACCCGGCGACGGGCCAGTGGATCGTCACGCGTCACGCCGACGTCAGCGCGGCGCTCCGCGACCGGCGACTCGGCAGGACGTACCTTCACGTGGCGACCCACGAGGAGTGGGGTCACGAGGCTCCGCCGGAGTGGCAGGATCCGTTCTGGGACGTGGCGCGCCTCCAGCTCCTCGACCTCGAGCCGCCCGACCACACCCGGCTCCGCCGGCTCCTCGCCCGGGCCTTCACGCCGCGTGCCGTGGAGGCGATGCGCCCGCGGATCGTCGCGATCGTGGACGACCTCGTGGGAGCGGTCGCCGATCTGCGGGAGTTCGACCTCCTCGCCGACCTCGTCGAGCCGTTCCCCGTGGCGGTCGTCGCGGACATGCTCGGGATCCCCGAGGCGGACCGGCGCCTCCTCCGCCCGTGGTCGGCCGAGTTCACGCTCATGTTCGAGATCGACGCGACCGACGACCAACGGCGCCGTGCGGCAGTGGCGAGCGGTGATTTCGCTGCGTATCTCTCGGAGCTCGTGCGCGAGCGGCGCGAGCGGCCGCGCGATGACCTTCTGAGCCAGATGGTCCATCCCGGCGAGGCCGGCGACGCGATGTCGGACGCAGAGGTCGTCGCGAACGCGATCCTGCTCCTCAACGCCGGCCACGAGGCGACGGTGAACGGCGCCGGCAACGCCTGGTTCGCCCTGTTCCGGCACCCCGCGGCGCTCGCCGCGCTGCGTGCACATCCCGAGCTGGCGCCCACCGCCGTCGACGAGCTCCTCCGCTTCGACACGCCCGCTCCCATGTTCGAACGCTGGGTCCTCGAGGATGTCGAGATCGACGGCGTGACGATCCCCGCTGGTGACGAGATCGCCCTCCAGTTCGGGGCGGCGAACCGCGACCCGGCAGCCTTCGCCGACGCCGACGCGCTCGTGCTCGACCGCGCACCGAACCCGCACGTCGCGTTCGGCGCCGGGATCCACTTCTGCCTGGGCGCGCCGCTCGCGCGCCTGGAGCTCGACATCCTCTACCGCGCGCTCGTCGAGCGCCTCCCCACCCTGGAGCTGGCCGCGGAGCCGGAATGGAAGCCGCGGTTCGTCCTCCGCGGGCTCCGCGCGCTCCCCGTCCGGATCGCCTGACCCGCCGAGCCATCCCGCCGACCGACCTGACCCATCCGACCGACCGACGGCCTACCGATCCGAAGCCCCGAAGGAGCCGACCGTGCCGATGACCTCCCGCGAGCGCGTCCTCGCCACGCTCGCCCACGAGCAGCCTGACCGCGTCCCCATCGTCATCGGGGCGAGCAACGCG
>CAIYQJ010000043.1 GCA_903928275.1 uncultured Chloroflexota bacterium | reverse complement strand
GTACGTGAAGGCGCCGGTCTCCACGATCTGCATCGGGATGGCGGCGTCCATGGCGGCGGTGCTCCTCGCCGCGGGCGCCGCCGGGAAGCGGTACGCGCTCCCTCACAGCCGCGTCATGATCCACCAGGGCTATGGCGGGTTCCGCGGCAGCCCTCCCGACGCGCTCATCCAGATGCGCGAGTGGGAGCATCTTGTCAAGATGCTCCATGAGATCCTCGCCCGGCACACTGGGCAGCCGCTCGAGAGGATCGTGAAGGACACGGAGCGCGACTTCTTCATGTCGCCCGAGGATGCGAAGGAGTACGGCATCATCGACGCGGTGTACTACCCGCCGAACCCGGCTGCGGCGCAGGCCATCGCGGACGCTGCCGCGCTCGCGAAGTCGGACGCCGCGACGCCGGACGGTGCGGCGACGCTGGGCGACGCGGCGATGGCGGACGGTGCGTCCGGCGACGCGACTCCGGGCGGCGACGCCTGAGCCGCGGCGGGGACGGGACCGGCGAGGAGGGCAGCATGGCGACCGGGAAGACCCCGAAGGTCCCGTACCGCTGCTCGTTCTGCGGCAAGAGCCAGGAGCAGGTCCGGAAGCTCATCGCGGGCCAGGGTGTCTACATCTGCGATGAGTGCATCAACCTCTGCCAGGAGATCATCGAGGAGGAGATGCTCGAGGCGCCGCGTGCGAAGGCGCCCGCCTCCCGCCTGCCGAAGCCGCGCCAGATCAAGGATTCGCTGGACCAGTACGTCATCAGCCAGGAGCGCGCGAAGAAGGTCCTCTCGGTCGCCGTCTACAACCACTACAAGCGGGTGAATGCCGGCCACCAGGTCGACGAGGTGGAGCTCCAGAAGTCGAACGTCCTCCTCGTGGGGCCCACTGGATCGGGCAAGACGCTCCTCGCCCAGACACTCGCCCGGGTCCTCGACGTGCCGTTCTGCATCGCCGACGCCACGAGCCTGACGGAGGCCGGGTACGTGGGGGAGGACGTCGAGAACATCCTCCTCCGCCTCATCCAGGCCGCCGACTTCGACGTGGCCCGGGCACAGCGCGGGATCATCTACATCGACGAGATCGACAAGATCGCCCGCAAGGCGGACAACCCATCGATCACGCGCGACGTCTCCGGCGAGGGGGTGCAGCAGGCGCTGCTCAAGATCCTCGAGGGGACGGTGGCGAACGTGCCGCCCCAGGGCGGCCGCAAGCACCCCCACCAGGACTTCATCCAGATCGACACGACGAACATCCTCTTCATCTGTGGCGGAGCCTTCGACGGGCTCGAACGGATCATCGAGGAGCGCGTGGGGCGCAAGACCATCGGGTTCGGGTCGGAGCCCGTCGAGAGCCGCGTGGACCGCGACCGGATCTTCGAGCGGCTCATGCCCGAGGACCTGCTGAAGTTCGGGCTCATCCCGGAGTTCGTCGGCCGCCTGCCGGTCGTGGTGACTCTCTCCGCGCTCACGGCGGAGGACCTCGTCCGCGTCCTCGTCGAGCCGAAGAACGCGATCACCCGCCAGTTCGTCAAGTTCCTCTCGCTCGACAAGGTCGAGCTCGTCTTCACCGAGGGTGCCCTGCGCGCGACGGCGGACGGCGCCCTGTCGCGGAAGACCGGCGCACGGGCCCTCCGGACGATCGTCGAGGAATCGCTGCTGGACGTCATGTACGAGATCCCGGAGCGCCCGGACATCCGCAAGTGCCTCATCACCGAGGAGACGATCCGCGACGGCCGCCGCCCCCTGCTGCTGACGAAGTCCGATGTCGACCGTGGCGTCGACGAGTCGAACTACGCGACCTGGCTCGCGGAGCAGGGCGAGACGGCCTGACGGGCGCCGCCGAGCGCCTCGCGACCGAGACGCGACTCCCGCGGCCGGCGTCGCGCCCTCACGTGGCGCCCGCGGCCGGCGTGGCAGTCGCTGCATTCATGGATCGACGGTTCGCCGGGCCCCGGGGCACCGGAGCGCCTCGCGCTTTCCCGCGACGGGCCTCGTCGCGGTGCTGGCCTCGGGGCTGACGACCGGGGACTGGCGGGCACGCGCCGGGCGTCTGACGGAGGCCGGCTGAGCGGAGCCGAGCCGAGTCCGCAGCGGCCGTGTCCGCACGTGCCCGCGCACGGAGGCGCCACCGCGTTGACAGTCGCCGTCGGCGGCGCTCGACCGAGAGGCCCATGCCCCCGTGCTACACTGCGGCCCTTCTTCGTGAGGACCGAAGGGCCGAGAGTGAGCGGGGCGCACAGGACGACGGGACGGCGCAAGCCGGGTCCCGAACGCCGGCGGGGATGTCCCCCGCGAGCCCCGACGGGTGAGGCCCGGCAAGGTGCCGACGAGGGGCGCCCGGACCCGCGCCCGGGATGATCGGGGCCGCGCTGGACCCGACCAGTCGGCTTCGGCACCACCCCGTCCGTCCGCTGGGACGCACGGGGTTGTCTCGTTTCGAGAGGGAGTGGCGGCGATGGCGGACGGAGCGACGGGCGTGCCCGGTGGCCTCGCGAAGGCCTACCGCCCCGCGGACGTCGAATCGGACATCTACGACCGGTGGCTCGCGGCGGACGTCTTCGCGCCGGACGGCGCCGGCTCCCGCGCCGACCCGGACGCAGTCCCGTTCGTCATCATCCAGCCGCCGCCCAACGTCACGGGATCCCTCCATCTCGGTCACGCGCAGCGGTCGACCGTCGAGGACCTCATGATCCGTCATGCACGGATGCAGGGCCGCCCCGCCCTCTTCCTGCCGGGCCTCGATCACGCGTCGATCGCGGCGCAGGTAGTCCTTGACAGGGTGATCGCCGCGGATGGCGAGACGCGCGCCAGCCTCGGTCGCGATCGCTATCTCGAGCGGATGTGGCGCTTCGTCGAGGAGACGCGCGGCGTCATCCTCGCCCAGCAGCGCCGCGTCGGCGCGTCGCTCGACTGGGGCCGGATCCGCTTCACCATGGACGACGTCTCGAGCCGCGCGGTCCGCGAGGCGTTCCTCCGGCTCTACCGCGAGGGCCTCGCCTATCGGGCCGAGACGCTCATCAACTGGTGCCCCGGCTGCCGCACGAGCCTGTCGGACCTCGAGGTCATCGCCACGCCCGAGACCGGGACCCTGTGGACGATCCGCTACCACCTGGTGGATCCGGCCGACGGGTCGCTGCTGGCCCAGGGGATCGACGTCGCGACGACCCGACCCGAGACGATCCTCGGCGACACCGCCGTGGCGGTCCACCCGGATGACGCGCGCTACCGCGACGTCGTGGGGCGCATCGTGCGGATCCCGTTCGTCGAGCGCGACGTGCCGATCATCGCCGACACCGCGGTCGACCCAGCCTTCGGGACGGGCGCCGTGAAGATCACGCCCGCGCACGACCACGATGACGCCGCGACGGGCGCGCGCCACGGCCTGCCGATCATCGACGTGCTCGAGGACGATGGCCGGGTCTCCGCCGCGGGCGCAGCGTACGCGGGCCTGGACCGCTTCGCGGTCCGCCAGCGGATCCTCGGCGACCTCGAGGCGCACGGAGACCTCGTCGGCACACGGCCGCACGAGATGGTGATCGGTCGCTGCCAGCGATCCAACGACGTGGTGGAGCCCCGCCTGAAGACGCAGTGGTTCGTCCGGACCGCGCCGCTCGCGGCAGCCGCCCTCGCGGCCACCCGCTCGCGCGAGACCATGATCCTTCCTGAGCGCTTCGAGAAGGTGTGGGAGCACTGGCTCACGGAGATCCGCGACTGGAACGTCAGTCGGCAGCTGTGGTGGGGCCACCGGATCCCGGCGTGGTACTGCCCCGACGGCCACGTGACCGTGTCGGCATCCCCCGAGGGTCCGGGCGCGTGCGAGACCTGTGGTGCGCCGGCTGCCGAGCTCACCCAGGATCCGGACATCTTCGACACGTGGTTCAGCTCGGGGCTGTGGCCGTTCTCCACCCTCGGCTGGCCCGATGCGACGGGCGACCTCGCCCGCTTCTATCCCGGCACCGTCATGGAGACCGCGTACGACATCATCTTCTTCTGGGTCGCCCGGATGATGATGCTCGGGATCCACCTCACGGGGGAGCCACCGTTCTCGATGGTGTACCTGTCGGGCCTGGTGCGGGACCCCTACGGGCAGAAGATGTCGAAGACGAAGGGGAACGTCGTCGACCCTCTCGAGGCGATCGACGAGTCCGGCGCCGACGCCCTCCGGTTCGCGCTCGTCCACGGCGCGGCGCCGGGCAACGACCAGCGCTTCAGCGCCGAGAAGCTCGAGAACGCCCGGAACTTCACGAACAAGCTCTGGAACGCGACGCGCTGGCTCCTCGGTGCCCGCCCGGCCTCCATACCGGCCGACGCTCCGCGCCGAGCCCCGGACGCCGCCCGCCTGGGGCCCGGCGAGCGGTGGCTCGGCAGCCGCATCGCGACCACCGTGGCCGAGGTCGATCGGGCGCTCGCCGAGTACGCCTTCGCCGACGTGACCCGGCTGCTGTACGACGCCACGTGGAACGACTACTGCGACTGGGCCATCGAGCTCGCGAAGATCCGGCTGGGAGACGAGTCGCTGGCGGCGGCGGAACGCGAGGCGACCTGGTGGGCCATGGTCGATGCGCTCGACACGCTCGTCCGGCTCCTCCATCCGATCATGCCGTTCGTGACGGAGGCGATCTGGCGTCATCTTCCTCACGCTGCCGACGATCCCGAGCTCCTGATCGTCGCGCGGTGGCCCGAGCCGGGCGGGATCGATCCGGCAGCGGAGGTCCCCGTCGCGGCCGCGATCGAGCTCGTCCGTGCGATCCGCAACGCCCGTGGCGAGGCGCGGATCGAGCCGGCCGCCTGGCTGCCGGTCCATCTCGTCGTCGGGGACGACCTCGCGCCCGCCTTCGAGGACCTGCGTCCGGCGCTGGCGCGCCTCGCTCGCGCGCGCCCGCTGCAGCGGCATGCGGACGGGGAGAGCCTCGCGACCGCTCGCGCCGACGGATCGCTGGCGGTCATCGCCGGATCCACCGAGGCGATCATCCAGCCGGTGGCCGAGGATGCCGAGCGGGCGGGTCGCGACCGGGCGCGTGTCGAGCGGGAGCTCCAGGAAGCCGAGGCGCTCCTCGAAGGCGCGCGGTCGCGTCTCGCGAACCCGTCGTTCGTCGAGCGGGCTCCGGCATCCGTCGTCGGATCCGCCAGGGCCCGCGAGGCCGAGCTGGTGGAGCTCGTCGCCCGTCTCCGCGGGCGGATCGGCGATCAGGGCTAGGGCCGCCGACCCGGGACTTGCTACGATCACGCCGATCGCACAGGCGGGAGGACGCGTGCCCCTATTCCAGCGGAAGAAGCCGATCGAGCCGGTGGCGGAGCCGGAGCCCGAGGAAGTGCCAGCGCAGGAGTACCTCCTGCGGCTCTCCTACGGCGCGAAGTCGAGTGACGGCGTGCGGATGGCCGTGGGCCCCAACGCGATGGAGGCGCTGCGCGGCCTGGTGGCGGGCGTCGCGCTGGGACCGGTCGAGATCATCGAGCCGCGCGCAGTCGAGTTCGCACAGGCATCGCCCGACCTGGAGCGACCGTCCGAGGCGCTCCAGTGGGTGAGCGCGCACGCGGATCTCAGCCCCGCCGCGCGCCACGCCGTGATGACGCTCGAGCTGGTCGACGCACTCGATCCGACCGTCGACACACTCGCCTGCGGCCTCCTCGCCGGTGAGCTCGACACCACCGGCTATCCGCTGTTCGATGCGGTCGTCGGTGGCGTGGCGGCACACTGGGACGAAGTCACCGGCGACCTCATCGTCCGTGGCATCGTCGGGTGGGGCGGAAGGGGCGTCCGGGGCGACACCGACCGCGCCGCGTCGCGCCTGCTCAACGGCCTCGTGAACAGCCTGTGGACGATCGCCGGCGCCGGACCCATCAGCGCTGAGGATCGTCCCGTCCTGGCCCCGGGCGGCGGCGGCCTCATCTGCCCGAGCTGCGGGTACTCGTCGGCCGTCGAGCGGGCCTACTACTGTCCGAAGTGCGGGATGCGACTCCTGCGGGCCTAGCCCGCGGTCGCCGAAGGGATCCACCCACAGTGCCGATCCACGACTACGTGTGCGAGAGCTGCGGCCACGTGATGGAGGTCGTCCACGGCCTCCACGCGGAGGGGCCGCGAGAGTGTCCCGTGTGCGGGGGCCCCATGGCCAAGGCGTTCGCCGCGCCCGCCGTCCACTTCAAGGGGAGCGGATGGGCGAAGAAGGACCGGCGGAGCACGTCCGGTCCGGTGAAGTCGAAGGCTCGGGCGGACGGCAGCGGGTCGGATGCGCAGACGGGCGCCTCCGCGGCGCCCGCGGCCACCGCGTCATCCGGGGTCTCCAGCGGAGCGCCTGCCGACGGCCCGGCCGACGCGCCGAAGGAGGGCTGATCAGATGTCGAGGACGGCGGCGGACTGGGTGACGCTGGCGGAGGCTTCCGACATCCTCGCGGCGGCGAATGTCGCGGTCAGGCCCGAGACGATCGGACGCTGGGCGCGCGCGGGCAGGATGTCGAGCATCAAGCCTGGGGGTCGTCGGTACGTCCGGCGGGCAGAGGTCCGCGCGCTGCTGAAGCCTCGCGGCCGGGTCCGGGCCGAAGACGTACAACCCGTCCTGTTCGACGACCTGACGGGCTGACGCATGTCGATGGCGGGCGACGGCGACACGCCCGGCCGCGGACCTGCAGGCGGCGTCGCTCGCGTCCAGGCAAGCGTGGCGCTCCGGGTCGATCGGGTCCTGTCCACGCGTCTCGGCAGCCTCGGCGTCGACGTGATGGACCGCTACGGGGCCGCAGGGGGCGGCGTGACCGCCGCGGGACTCGCGTACAGCACGATCTTCGCCATCGTGCCGACCCTCCTGGTCCTCGTCGCGCTGCTCGGCGTGTTCATCGTGGACGCGGCCGAGCGGAACCGCCTCCTGACCGAGCTGATCGCGCAGTTCCCGCCCCTGGCGGACTTCGTCAACGAGATCCTCAAGCAGCTCGCCGACGGTGCCTGGACGTACAGCATCCTCGGGATCATCGGCCTCGTCTGGGGTGCCAGCCGCGTCTACGCGGCGCTGGAGTCGAGCGTGGCGCTGTTCTTCCCGCGCGAGCCCCGGCGCGACATCGTCCGCCAGACGATCGAGTCTCTCATCGCCGTCGTCTTCTTCCTCGGCAGCGCCCTCGGTGGCGTCGCGGCGCTCCTGTTCGTGTCCGACCTGACCCTGATCCCGAGCGTCGAGGGCGACAAGATCGTCCGCAGGATCATCGCGGCCATCGCCGTGACCGCGTGGCTGTTCATCACCTTCCTGCTCGTGTACCGGTTCGTGCCGGCCCGGCGGATCGCCTGGCGCGAGGCGTTCTTCCCGGCGCTCGGCGCGGCCGTCGCCGTGAGCGCGCTCACGCAGATCTTCGCCGTCGTGACGCCGATCTTCTTCAAGTCACTCCGACTCTATGGGGCATTCGTCGCCCTGTTCGCGGCGCTCATCTGGCTCTCGCTGTGCACGCAGATCGTGCTCATCGGAGTCGCGTGGCTCGCCCGGCGGGTGGGCGCGCCCCGGCCCGAGCGGCCAGCGGCGACCGGTCCGGCTGGCGGCGGGTAGCGCCGGAGAGGGCCCGAGAACGGCCGACGCGGTCAGCCTCGCTCCTCTTCGACATGCTGCGCGAGGAGGCGGGCTGCGCCCGCGGCAGCGCGTCGATGTGCGGCAGCAGTCCGTTGCACGGGTGGATCCCGCTGGCAGAGTGCTATCCGCCCTCCGCGCTGGGGGCGCTCCGCCGCGACGCCGCACGTCCCGCGGTCGCGAGCCGGGTCACCCCGCTGCGATCCACCCCTGGTCGACGATCGCCGCCCCACGCGTTCCGCGATCGCGAGCGGGGTCAGGCCTCCTGGACCTGGCGGGCGCCGCACCTGCGGCAGAAGCGGGCCGCAGCCGGCAGTTGGAGCCCGCACTCATTGCACCTGATGGCGCTCGGCGTGGTGCGCTGGGGCAGCTCGGGCCGTCTTCGCACGCGGTGACCCCTCTGGGCGACATCAGGCGCCGCGGAGGCGGCCACTGGCGCCGGGGGCGCCGGGACCTCCGCCGGGCTCGGAAGGGCGGGGACCGGCGGAGCCTCCCGCGTCGCCGCCAGCGCAGGCGCAGTCCTGGGGGCCGCGGGCGGGACGACAGGCGCCTGTGCCTCGACCGGCGGGGCGGGCGGCGGTACGACCGCGGCGCTCGGGGCCGGTGCGACGACCGGGATCGGCGTGGCGGCCCGGGCGGGAGGCGGGGCCGGCGGACTGGCCTGGACGACCGGCCGGAGCGTGGGTGGGCGATCGAGCGGGAGACCGGCCGCGCGTGCGGCAGCGAGAACATCGGCGTCGATCGCCTCCTCCCGGACATCCCAGATAGGGGCGGGTGGGGGAGCCGCGATCCCCGCGACTTCCGGCTCCGGCACGGCCACGGGCTCCGGCGCAGCGGCCGGAACCGCGATCGCCTCCGGTTCGAGGGCGATCGGCTCCGGCTCGGGCTCCGGCTCAGCGACCGCGACGATGATCGGCTCCGGCTCCGGGTCGGCGACGGCGGGCGGTTCCCGCTCTGGCACGAGGGCCGCGACAATGATCGGCTCCGGCTCGGCGACCGCGGCGATGATCGGCTCTGCCTCGGCGGTGGCGGCGACGCCTGCGGGCTCCGGCTCTGGCTCCGGCTCGGCGACCGCGACGATGATCGGCTCCGGCTCCGGCTCTGGCACGAGGGCCGCGACAACGGCGGGCTCGGGCTCCGGTTCGGCGACCGCGATCGGCGCCGGCTCGGCCACGGCGGCCAGCTCCGGTGCGGCGACCGCGACCGCGACCGCGGCTGCGGGCTCGGCGGCGGGGGCGGCCGGTTCCGGCACGAGGGCCGGGACTGCGGGCTCCGGCTCGGCGACCGCGGCGATGATCGGCTCTGCCTAGGCGG
>CAIYQJ010000042.1 GCA_903928275.1 uncultured Chloroflexota bacterium | reverse complement strand
GCAAGGTCGTTTGGCCCAGCGTGTGCCCACGCGACGAGCACAGCAACATCCCGCCGGATACAACTCGACACCCCTTCGGCCTGCGGATCCGGGGCGTGCGACGCCAGGGTCCAGTGAGCTGAGCGCTCTGCCGACCCCGTGTCGACCCCGACGGTCGGCGTCAACCGCAAGGCGGGCCGCCGGCGGCGATGCGGCCGGTCGAGCGCCCGCGGGCGAGTGGCGCCCGTCCCTCGTCCGAAGCCCCGACAGGAGCGTCAGCGCACGAGCATGACCGCGCGCCCCGACAGGGCGGTCGCCGCGGTCGCCTGGGCAGGGGCGACGACAGGGCGCCGCACCGTGGCGGCAGTCGGTTCGTCGGCGTCGACAGCCGAGCGGACCTTCCCTTCTCGCGCGAGGCAACCCGCGAGCGATGAGATGCGACTCCCGGGGCCGGTGTCCAGGCAGTCGAACGTCGCCTGTGCCGAGCCTGAGGGCTACCGCCGGAAGAGCGGCGAGCCAGTCTGCTGCACCGTCCCGCCGATGAGCGTCGGTCCGACGATCAAGGAGCAAGCGCCCCGATCGGGATGACGGACACTCCATCCGGTCGCCGATACCCGTATCCCCATCCCGTCACCAACGCGAGGACGGCCGGCGGGCCATGCCGGCCGGGATCGACACGCTCGGCCAGGCGCAGGAGTGCGCGCGCACCCGCGTCGACGTCCGCCGGACCCAGCTTCACCTCGAACGCACCCCAGCGACCATCTCGGCGTTCGACGATCGCGTCGACCTCGAGGTTCGTGTTGTCGTGGTACTGGAAGACCGCGGCGTCCATGGCCTGCGCGTAGATGCGCAGATCGCGGACCACGAGCGACTCGAAGAGGTGACCGAGGGTGTCGACTTCGTACGCGAGTCGTTCGGGGCGGGTGCCGAGGGCCGCGACGGCAAGCGAGGGATCGACGAAGTGCCGCTTGGCAGTGTCGCGAAGGCGGCTCTTCGATCGCAGCGATGGGGCCCACGGCGCGAGGTCCTCGAGGATGAAGACCCGCTCGAGCGCAGCGAGGTAGTCGAGCACGGTGTGGACCTTGATGGGCTCGGATGGGCCTCCAACATCGGCCGCGATGGCCCGGGCGCTGGTCAGGGTGGCAGTGCACCGCCCGAGCGACTGCATCACCCGCTTGACCCGCTGCGGGGCGCGATGCACGCCATCAACGCGAGGAAGGTCGATCTCCGCCGTGTCGTCCAGGTAGCCCCGTAGAGTCGCGAGCGCGTCGCTCACCGGTCGGTCCTGCAGCCCCGGCCATCCGCCAACGGAGACAAGGTCCGCGATCTCTCGAACGGAGAGCATGGATTCGCGGGCGCGGACCGGGATGCCGTCGAAGAGACCGGCGAGCGAGACCTCGCCGCTGCTGTAGCCGGACTCGGCGAGGGACATCGGGCGCATCCGCAGCCGAAGGATGCGCCCCGCGCCGCTGTGTCTGCGCGCATCGTCGGGCGGCACGGCTGATCCGGCAAGGATGAAACTCCCCGGTCGGCCGCCGCTGTCATCGATGGCGCCGCGGACCTGTGCCCAGACGTCCGGGACGAACTGCCACTCGTCGATCAGGCGCGGGCGCTCGCCGTCCAGGAGGAGCGCGGGGTCAAGGATGCCGGCCGCCCGTGCACCGACGTTGGTCTCCAGGTTCACCTCGCTCTTCGCTGCGAGTCGAGCCGTCGCCGTCTTGCCGCAAGCGCGCGGACCCTCGACGAGGACCGCGCCTCCAGCAGACAGGAGGGAGGCGAGTTCGCGATCAGCGACGCGAGGCCGGTAGTCGAGTGTGAAGGGGCACATTCGCAACGAGTTTGGGGGCACATTCGCAACGCGTCAACGGGCACGTCCACAGCACCGCGCGTCCGCGGCGTCCCGGGGTCGCGCCGCCGTCAGTCCGCCGCCGCCCGGGCGCCCGCTCCTGGCCGCCGGTCGAACGCGATCCCTCGGTCCCGCAGGCTCACGAACGTGTCGTGCCCGACGACGAGGTGGTCGAGCACGTCGATGTCGAGCAGGCGTCCCGCGGCGATCGCCTCCGCGGTGAGGTGGAGGTCGTCCGGCGAGGGAGTCGGATCGCCGCTCGGGTGGTTGTGGACGAGGATGAGTCCGGCTGCGTTGACGCGGACCGCGTCGCGGAACAGCTCCCCGACCCGGACGAGCGACGCGCTGACATTCCCGACGTACACGGTCGTCACGCGGAGGACGACGTTCTTCGCGTTGAGG
>CAIYQJ010000041.1 GCA_903928275.1 uncultured Chloroflexota bacterium | reverse complement strand
GGAACTTGGAACCCTTCCCGGTCACGCCGATCGTGTTCGTGATGAGGTTCACGTCGGAGACGGACAGGCCCGCGACTTCGGCGAGCCGGGCGGGCGTGTCGGTGAACAGGCGGAGGATGGCGAGGTCCCGGCGCTCCTCGAACCCGCGGCCCACGCAGGCGGCGAGGATGCGGCGCACGTCATCGTCGGGCAGGATGGCGGGCCGGGTCTCGGGGACCTTCGGCGGCCTCATCCGCTCCATCGGGCTCGTCTCGATCTCGCCTTCCTCGGCGAGCCACCGGAAGTAGCGGTTCAGCGTCCGGTACCGGTTCGCCGCAGTCGCCGGCGCGTAGTGCTCGAGGAGGTCCGCGACGAACGCGGCCACGTCATCCCGCCGGATGAGGGCCGGCGCGGTCGGGCGCCGCGCGAGGTGGAGGAAAGCCTCGAACCTGTCGAGCGCCTCGCCGTAGGTGACGAGCGTCTTGGGGCTCAGGTGCTCCGCCCGGAGGGCGATCTCGAAGCTTGCGCGGGCTCCTGCGTAGGTGAGCAGGGGCTCCGCCGTGGTGATCGTCGCGGTGCCTGGGGTGCCCATACGGCCGTCCTCCGTGGCCGGAGCTCCGCCGGAGGATCCGGGGAGTTATCGTGCCGTCGAGCATAGTAGCACTACGGGGGACGGACGGGGGACGACGAACCGCCGGAGTTATCGGGCGGTCCTGAGCGTGAAACGAGGGAAGTGGAGCGGGAGACGAGGCTCGAACTCGCGACCTTCTGCTTGGGAAGCAGACGCTCTGCCAACTGAGCTACTCCCGCTCGGGAGGCCACGGACCCAACGTCCCTGCGCGCTGGAATATAGAGCATCGGGGCTCGGTCGTATCCATCGGCGGATCTCTGCGGACGTCAAGCCCTGCGAGATCCCCGCGCCCGCCTCCGGTGTCGGCTCTCCCGTCTTCGCCGCGCCGTCCACGACACGCACCTCGCGCACGATCACTCCATGGCATCCAGGGGCCCGAGCGGGTCGAGATACCGTCGGCCCGAGCGCGGAGAATGGGTCCGTGAAGCAGCGGATCGCCCTCGCCCTGGTGACAGCCATCATCGCTGCCGGCTGCTCCGGGTCAGGGGTCCAGGGCGGCGTCGGGACGACCGCGAGCGCCGCGACGGTGGACACCGGCGCCCCAGCTGCTCCCGTTCCGGCGGGCTCAGCTCCCGTCGCGACCGTCGGCGCGCCCGCGACGCCGGCTGCCGTCCCCCGCCTGCCCGGGGAGCCAGACCCATCGCTCACCCCCGGTGCCGTCAACCCGGACGTCACCCAGGCCACGATCGGCTCGACGATCTGCGTGTCCGGCTGGACGAAGACGGTCCGTCCGCCCGTGACGTACACGAACAAGCTCAAGGTGGGGCAGATCGCGGAGTACGGCTACGCGGACGCCGACCCGCGGCTCTACGAGGAGGATCACCTCATCGCGCTCGAGCTCGGCGGCAGCCCGACCGATCCTGCCAACCTGTGGCCGGAGCCCTGGTCGATCACGCTGCCCGATGGTCGTGACGCCGGTGCCCACGCGAAGGACCGGCTGGAGAACAGCCTCCACCGGGCGGTGTGCTCGGGGTCGATGACGCTCGCCGCGGCCCAGGCGGAGATCCGCGGCTCCTGGGTCCACGCCTACTACGGCATCGCACTCGAGCCCTGATGCGGCGGCCGCTCCCGGCGACCTGACGGGGCCCGACGGGCGGTCGGGCGAAGCGAACACTCGGGCTCGGGGCACGACCCGATCGGCACTGACCCCGCACTTCGCCGGCCGCTCGGCCGCTCGGCCGCCGGTCAGCGGACGCACTCGATCCGACCCGTCTCGAGGTCGGGCCCTGGGGGGTCATCAGGGCGGGGGCTGGACCCTGTGCCTCGTCGATCCCGTCCCGAGGCATCCATCGCCCGCGGTCGCGATGTCGAGGCACGGAGCGGGCATGCCACCTTCGATGAGGCGTGGGTCGGCACTGTCCGATCGACCGGTCACCTGCCCCGCTCCGCGCGCACGTCGCCCGGTCCCGATCGTGACGTCGCTGGACCATCCCGTCGGCGATCTTGACAGACGAAGTATGGCGATATATCGTGATGTCGCGCAGATGGTGCGCGACCAGATGGAGGGACACGTTCAGTGTTCGATCAGAACGGGTCGCCCAGGATGGGCGGCCACCCGGCGGGGATGCATGGACGCACCCGCCACCACCACGCCGACGACCACGGTCCCGGCGGTTTCGACGGGATGCCGCCGTTCGGCGGGCGGCGTGGGCCCGGGGGTCCGGGCTGGCGCGGGCCTGGGGGTCCGGGCTGGGGGCGCGGCAGGACGGCGCGGCGCGGCGATGTCCGCGCGGCGATCCTCGCCGTGCTCGCCGAGAAGCCGGTGCACGGCTATCAGGTGATCGGGGAGCTCGAGGCGAAGAGCGGCGGCCGCTGGCGCCCGAGCGCAGGCTCCGTCTGCCCGACCCTCGCGCTGCTCGAGGACGAGGGTCTCGTCCGGAGCGAGCAGCTCGAGGGTCGGCGCGTCTTCAGCCTGACCGAGACCGGGCGCGCCGAGACCGCGCGCGTCGCCGGCGCGGGCCCCGCGCCGTGGGACGGCCCGGGCGGCGGTGACGAGCCCGGATTCGACCTGGGCAGGCTGACCTTCCAGGTGGGAGCGGCGGCGATGCAGGTCGGACAGGTCGGCTCGCCGCGCTCGGTCGATGCGGCCCGCGAGATCCTCACCGACGCGCGGCGGCGGCTCTACAGGCTACTCGCGGACGACGAGACGCCGGCGCCTCCCGCGTCGGCCCAGCCAGACGGCGAGGCGACCGGGCCGGACCTGTAGGCGCAGCATCGCCGCGCTCGGTGGCGCGTCGGCCGTGGGAGCCCGAGCGCGGTCTCCGCCGTGGGGCGGGAGAGCGATCGAGCACCCGCGGCGTGGACCGCTCTCATCGTCGGAGGCCTCGGCCGGGCAGGGAGACTCGACGTCTGGGCCGGGCCAGCCGGCCGCGTCGCGCTCGCCCCGTCGCACGGCCAGCCCGCCGATCCCGTCGGCCGGTGGACCCAGAGGCGGAGCCGCGTGCCTCCGCCTCCGCGAACGGTGCGCCGGTACCACCGGGATCGCGCTCGTCCGTCCGCCTTCCGTTCGGGCGGGCGACACGCCGTGGTGAGAACGATCGCCGCCTCGCGGCGACCGCGAGGCCCGGTGAGGGACGGGTCCCGACGGACCCGGCGCGATCAGCTGCCGGCGAGCTGCCTCCCGCCGACCCCGAGCGCCCAGACGTACAGGGCGGCGGCGTACGCGAGGATGGCGACGCCCAGTCCGCCGGCCATGAGGAACGACATCGCGTCAGACTGGCCATTCATGAACGAGGACCCGCCGGCCAACGCGGCGCCGATGCCGACGAGTCCCACGAGTGAGGCGACGATCCAGGTGCGGGAGCGCGCCCGGGCACCGAACACGAGGAGCGCGACCGAGACGACGAGCAGCAGGGTGCCGAGCGTCACGTGGCCCATGATCGCGAGCGAGTTGCTCATCCACTGCCATCCGTTCACGCCATCCGGGATCGTCACGAAGAGGTTCGTGTACATCCCGAGCAAGTACTGCCCGACGAGCAGGATGATCATCCCGAAGCCCAGCTTCGCCAGCGTCCGTTCGCGTCCCATCGTCGACTTCCTCTCACATCTTCGGGCGCCGGAGTCCGGCGCTTCCCCGATCGGCGCAGCGCCGATGCCGCAGCCCGGCTACTATCAACTGGTTGATACTCTACCATCAACTCGTTGATGGCTGTCGAACGAGGTCGTCGCATGTCGAAGCGCCCGCCGACCCGGTCCGAGCATGCGGCCTCCTGGTCCGCGGCGGCACCGGAGGGATACGTCGGGTTCGTCCTCGTGGCGGCCGGCCAGGCGGTCGGACGCGCCTTCGATCTCCGGCTCGGCGAGATCGGCCTCCGCCAGACGGAGTTCTCGACCCTCTTCTTCCTGGCGCACGCGCCGGGGATCGGCCAGGCCGAGCTGGCTCGGCGCGTCTACGTGAGCCCACAGGCGATGGCGAAGGTCCTCCCGGAGCTCGAACGCCGCGGCCTCGTCGAGCGGTCTCCGGCGGGACCGGGACTGGCGACCGAGGCCCGGTTGACCGACGCGGGCATCGCGGCGCTCGAGCGCGCCCGACCAATCGTCGAAGAGGCGAACAGCCCCGACGGCCTGGGTCTCAGCCCGCGGGAGTGCGGCGAGCTCCTCCGGCTCCTCGGACGGATCGAGGACCATGGGGTGGCGCCGTCGGTCGAGCTCGAGCCGCAACCGGTGCGCACGGGCGCCTGACCGGGCAGCCGGGCGGGCATCGCGCATGCCATGCCGGACGCCGCATCGATGCCGCGCGGTCGGGCCTCCACGTCCGGCGCTCTCGGTACTCGACAGGCGTGTCGCGCGCGCCCGCGCTGCTTCGGTGCCAGGCGCGCAATAAGACGTATACAACTAAGTTGTGTACAATCCATCATATGACCACTGAGTCCTCCGTCTTCAACCTCTCCTTCACCACCAACAACGGCCAGACCGTCCCGCTGGCCACCTTCGAGGGCCGCCCCCTCCTGATCGTCAACACAGCGAGCAAGTGCGGCTTCACGCCGCAGTACGTGGGGCTCCAGGGGATCCACGAGCAGTACCGCGACGAGGGGCTCGTCGTGATCGGCTTCCCCTGCGACCAGTTCGCCCACCAGGAACCGGGCGACGACGCCGCGATCGAGGAGTTCTGCCGGCTCAACTTCGGCGTGGACTTCCCGCTCTCGACCAAGGTCGACGTCAACGGGAAGGCCACCCACCCGGTGTTCGCGTTCCTCAAGGAGCGGGCCGGCGGCCGCCTCGGGTCGTCGATCAAGTGGAACTTCACGAAGTTCCTCGTCGCGCCCGACGGGCGGACGGTGAAGCGCTACGCGCCGACGACCAAGCCCGACGCGATCCGCGCCGACATCGAGGCGCTCCTCCCGGCCGCCGTCCGGTGACCGGCGAGGTGGCCGGGCGCGCCGACGCCGGGGTGGCCGCGCCCATCGACGCGGCGCTCCTGCTCGACAACCAGCTCTGCTTCCTCGTGGCCCGGCTGCACCGGGCCCTCAACGACCGGTACCGCCCGGTCCTCGGGGCGCTCGGGCTGACGTACCCGCAGTACCTCGCGATGCTCGCCCTCTGGGAGCAGGCGCCGATGAGCGTCGGGCGCCTGGGCGAGCGGCTGCGGCTCGACAGCGGCACCCTCTCGCCGCTGCTCAAGCGGCTCGAGACCGCGGGCCTCGTGACGCGGACGCGCTCCGCCGGCGACGAGCGGTCGGTCGAGGTCGGCCTCACCGACGCCGGCCGGACCCTCCGGGCCGAGGCAGTCGACATCCCGTCGTGGGTCGGCTCGTGCATCGCCGGCTCCCTCGACGATTTCGTCCGAGTGCGCGGCGAGCTCACCGAGATCCTGGACCGCGTCGAGAACGCTCCGCCGCCGCCGGTCGCGCTGCCCGGACCGGTCCGTTGACGAGATGGCGTCCCCGCGCGCGCGTGACGACCGCCGTCCGTAGAATCCCCGGATGAAGAAGGTCGGGTTCCTCTCGTTCGGTCATTGGTCGGCCTCGCCCTACTCGCAGGTGCGGTCCGCGTCGGACGCGCTGCTCCAGTCGATCGAGCTCGCCGAGGCGGTCGAGGATCTCGGTGGTGACGGCGCCTACTTCCGCGTCCACCACTTCGCCCAGCAGCTCGCGTCGCCGTTCCCGCTCCTGGCGGCGATCGGCGCCCGGACGAAGCGCATCGAGATCGGGACGGCGGTCATCGACATGCGCTACGAGAACCCGCTGTACATGGTCGAGGACGCCGGGGCCGCCGACCTCATCGCCCGCGGTCGCCTCGAGCTCGGGATCAGCCGCGGCTCGCCCGAGCAGGTCATCGACGGCTTCCGGTACTTCGGCTACGTGCCCCAGGTGGGCACGACGGACGCCGACATCGCCCGCGAGCACACGGAGGTCTTCCTCGGGGCACTGGCCGGCGCCGGGTTCGCGGAACCCAACCCCTCCCCGATGTTCCCGAACCCGCCCGGGTTGCTCCGCCCGGAACCGCACGCACCCGGGCTGCGCGACCGGATCTGGTGGGGCGCCGGGTCACGCGCGACCGCCGAGTGGGCGGCGCGGCAGGGCATGAACCTCATGTCGTCGACACTGATGACCGAGGACGCGGGCATGCCGTTCCACGAGCTGCAGGCGGAGCAGATCCGGCTGTTCCGCGAGGCGTGGGCCGCGGCCGGGCACCCGCGCGAGCCGAGGGTCTCGGTCAGCCGCAGCATCTTCGCCCTGGTCGACGACCGGGACCGCGCCTATTTCGGTCGCGGCGACCAGCAGGCGGACCAGGTCGGCCACATCGACGCACAGACGAGGGCGATCTTCGGGCGGTCGTACGCCGCCGAGCCCGATGTCCTCGTCAGGGAGCTTGCGGGCGATACGGCGATCGCGGCGGCGGACACGCTCCTCCTCACCGTGCCGAACCAGCTCGGCGTCGAGTACAACGCCCACGCCATCGAGAGCATCCTGAGGTTCGTGGCGCCGGAGCTCGGCTGGCGCTGAGCGGCCCGATGCGCTCGTGGTGGCCTCGCTCGGCGTCCGTCGATTCCGGGCTGGACGGGATCGGATGTCGCTCCCCGAAGAACTTCCCGCCGACGCCCTCGATCGACGGATCGACCGCCATGAAGACGAGCGAATCGGTCGCGTCCGCGATCGACGTGGCGAACGGCATGTGCGGCAGCAGTCCGGAGTCGAGCAAGGCGTCTCGCACCGTGCCTGCCGCACCGGCCAGCGGGGCGAGGAGCGCATCCGGGGGCCCCGGATCGCCACGTGTCAGACCGCCGGGCCGGGTATCGTCGGGCGGGAGCCCCATGGCGTCCAGTCCGCCGCGGTCGCTCCCGACAACAGGAGGAACCTCGTGAGAGCCGCAGTCTGTACCCGGTACGGACCGCCGGACGTGCTCCAGCTCCGGGAGGTCGAGACGCCCGTCCCGCGAGACGACGAGGTCCTCGTCAAGATCCGCGCGACGACAGTCACCTCGAGCGACTGGTTCGTCCGGAGCGGCGGCCCGACGCTGCCGCTCGTCAAACGGGCGATGATGCACCTTGTCGTCGGCATCAGGGGCCCGCGGCGGGCGATCCTGGGCATGGTGCTGGCGGGCGAGGTGGACCAGGTCGGCCGTGAGGTCCGGCGCTTCCGCGTGGGCGACCGCGTGTATGCCTTCACCAAGTACCACTTCGGCGCCTACGCCCAGTACGTCTGCCTGGCGGAGACGAGCACCATCGCCGGTGCCCCAGGGAACGTCACATTCGACGAGGCGGCCGCCATCCCGTACGGCGGTCTGCTCGCCCTCCACTTCCTGAGCAAGGGCCGCATCGCGAGCGGGCAGGGGGTGCTCGTCTACGGGGCCTCCGGCGCGGTGGGGACGTCCGCTGTCCAGCTCGCCCGCCACTTCGGTGCGGATGTCACTGCGGTGTGCGGACCCTCGAACCTGGGGCTGGCGGGGTCCCTGGGGGCTGCCGAGGTGGTCGACTACACGAAGGAGAGCGCCCCGCCCGTCGGCCGGCGCTACGACCTCGTCTTCGATGCGGTCGGCAGGCGGAAGACCTCGGCGTTGAAGGTCGCCTGCAGCACGGCCCTGACACCGGGCGGGAGGTACCTCTCGGTCGACGACGGCACTCCGGAGACTCCGGCGACCGCCCTTGCGCAGCTCACCGAGCTGGTGGAGGCCGGCAGCCTCCGGCCGGTCATCGACCGACTGTACCCGCTCGAGCTGATCGCCGAGGCCCACCGGTATGTCGAGGGAGAGCACAAGAAGGGGAGCGTGGTCATCACCGTGGGCCACGAAGGGGACTGACGTGCCGAGCTGCGGCGCCCGGCGCTCCGGTCGGCAGGGAGGGGTGTTGAGGCGATGACCCGGCGGATCGTCGACCTGAGCCACGAGATCGTCGACGGCATGACCACGCATCCTGGCCTGCCGGGACCCTCGATCACGACCTACCTGTCTCGCGAGCAGTCGGCGGGCCGCTACGCGCCGGGCACGACCTTCGAGATCGCCCGAATCGACTTGGTGGCGAACACCGGCACGTACCTCGACACGCCCGCCCACCGCTTCGCCGGGGGCTTCGACCTCGCCACCCTGGCACTGGAGAGGGTTGCCGGCATCCCCGGCACACTGGTCGACTGCCGGGGCACCGTCGACAGGGCCATCGGGCCGGAGGCGTTCGCCGACGTCGAGGTCGCCGGGCGGGCGGTACTCGTCGCCACGGGCTGGGACGTCCACTGGGGCACCCCTGCGTACCTCGCCGACAACCCCTATCTGACCGAGGACGCCTGCCGCTGGCTCGTCGAGCGCGGCGTCGGGCTGGTCGGCATCGACTCGCTCAACGTCGACTCGCTCGCCGACCTGCGGCGCCCCGCCCACACCATCCTCCTGGGCGCTGGTGTTCCGCTGGTCGAGCACCTCACGGGCCTCGCGGCGCTGCCGCGGGACGGCTGGACCTTCTACGCCGTGCCGCCGCGCATCCGAGGGATGGCGACGTTTCCCGTGCGCGCCTTTGCCGTCAGCGGATAGGGGGCGCGACGCTCCGAGCCCATCCCTGGAAGGACCGGTTCGGGACCGCCCGTGGCTCGAATGCCCCGCCGCCGGTCAGGGGTCGCCCAGCGGGGATCGTGAAGAGAGCCCCTTACCGCGTTGTCGGTCCCGGGGTGGACGGCGCAGCGGCCGGCGGAGCGTCTGGCGGTGTGCCCGCCTCGCGCGCGGCTCGCTGCTGCCGCTCTCGTTCGAGGGAACGCTCGATCTTCGCTGCCCTGCGCTCGGCCTTGCGGCGGGTCTCCTTGTGCGTGCTCACGAGCGCTACGGTACGCCGTCCATGGGCGGCCATGCGGCCTCCGAGCGCGGCGCCGGGTGGGCAGCCTGGACGGGTCACGTGGGCGGCCGCCGCCCGTGTGGGCACGATGGCCCTGCCTCGTCGGCGAAGGCACTCCACGTTGGGCAAGGCATCCCACGCCGGGACGTGCCGGGGCGGCACACTCGATCGGCGCGCCCCGGCATCCCGAGCCCGGCTCCGGCGGAACGTCCGTCCCCCTCCGGCCCGCGTGCTGCCACGCCTCGCTCGCACCACGACGAGGCTCCGGGCCGAGAGCGCGGAATCGTCGCTCGGGGTCCCTAGCCGTAGAAGTGCTTGAGCAGCTTGTAGACGATGAGTGCCGGCCAGACACTCGCCCTGGGGAACGCGAGGACGTAGTCCCGCCCGGTCTCCGCGGACCGGAGGTAGTAGACCAGCGCGCCCATCATCCCGAGCCCGTAGACCGCTCCTCCCCCCGCGGGCGCGGCGGTCTGCCGCGGCATCGGTCCCGGGCGCCACGAGTCTCGCCAGGCCTTCCGTTTCGGCGCTGCATCCACGGCCGCAGCATCGGCTGCCACACCGGCTACGCCCGCGACGCCAACCCTCGTGTCACTCTCCACAACAACCTCCTGTGAGTATCCTCGTGGCCATCGTCATGGTACGGCGGCCTGTAGCCTCCGCCCGGGCCACTCCGGACGGATCCAGGGACGCGGACGCCCGTCGGGCGCTCCGGCCACGGCCCCAGGAAGGCGACGTGCCGCTCAACGTGCATCGGACCGTCGCGGGCCGGACCTCAGACCGTGAGCACGACCTTGCCGCGAGTGCGGCCCGTCTGCAGGTACCGGATCGCGGTCGGCGCCTGGCTCAGAGGCAGCAGCCGGTCGATGACCGGCGTGATCTTCCCGGACTCGATGAGCCCCGTGAGGAACGCCAGGTCCGCGCTGCTGGCCTTCGCGTTGAAGGTGGTCAGCCGTTGGCCGACGAAGGGTGACACCAGCAGGGCCCGGACGATGCGGTCGATGCCCGCGAACCGCCCCGCCCCGCCCCGCTGCTCAGGACGAGCGTCCCCTTCGGGGCGAGGACGCGACGGAGCGCGGAGGGCGAGCGGGTCCCACCGAGCTGGAGGATGACGTCGTATCGCGCCGCCCCGCGGGTCACGTCCCCCCGCGTGTAGTCGATGACGCGATCGGCGCCGAGCGACCGGACCATCTCGACGTTGTCGGCATGGCACTCGCCGTCCACCTGCGCCCCGAGCGCCCTGGCGATCTGCACGGCGAATGTCCCGACGCCCCCCGACGCGCCGATGACCAGCACCTTCTGGCCCGACTGGAAGCGACCGGTGTCGCGAAGGCCCTGGAGGGCGGTCACCGCAGCGAGGGGGGACCGCCGCGGCCTGCTCGAACGTGAGGTTCGCCGGCTTCGGCGCCGCCCGGTCCTCCGCCACGCGCGCGTACTCGGCGAAGGCGCCGTCGCACGTGCCGTAGACGGCGTCGCCGGGGCGCAGGCGCGTCACGCCTCGGCCGACCGCCTCGACCTCGCCGGCGACATCGATCCCCGGGACGGGGCTCTTCGGGCTGCGCAAGCCGACGACGAAGCGCATGACGAACGGGCTGCCCGTCACGATGTGCCAGTCGGCCGCGTTGACCGACGCCGCGCGGACCCGGACGAGCACCTCGCCCTCCCCGGCCACCGGCCGCTCGATCTCCTCGAGCCTCAGCATGCTCGGCGAGCCGTACCGTCGCTGGACGATCGCCCTCATCGTGTCCTCCTCGATGCCGCCGGCGGACTCATGGGATGACGAGCACGACGGGTGCCCCGCACGACACCAGGAGCGGCTTGCCGGCGGGTGCGCTGATGAAGGCGGGCGCTCGCGCCCCGGTCGCGGCGGGAGGCCGGTCGTCCCGACACGCCTCGGCCCGTGCCTTGATGCCCGCGAGCATGCCGGCCTCCATGTAGTGGTGGAGCAGCTCGAGTGGCCCGCGGTCGACGATCGCGCCGAGTGGCCAGAGGATCGACCCGATGACCGGCACGCCCCGGGCGAGCGGTTCGAGCCAGCCGCCGCGTGTGCGCGCGACCAGGCGCGTCCGGGTCCCGCCGTCGAGCGGCTCGAGCACCAGCCACTCGCCGGCGACGAGGCATCGCGGCGGGTCGACGAGCGCGACCGGGACCGTGTTGAACCGCGAGTACGGCACCCGGTCGCCGACGCGGAGCTGCTGCCACTCGGGATGGATCCGCGTGGCGGAGTGCCCATCGGCGTAGGTGATGAACAGGAGCCGCTCGACCCATTCGCGGGTGTAGAAGCCAGCCCGCCCGGAGCCCATCTGGACGATCCACGGCCACACCGCCTCGGGCGGGGCGTCGACCGTGATCGCCCGCGTCGAGATCGGCCGATCCCCCATGGGGCTGTCCAGCTCGTCGCCCGGCAGCACCGCCGCCACCTCCGCGTCGGTCGCGCCCCAGCGGGCGATACGGGGCCGGACCGCAACGGCGTACCCGAGGCACGCGGCCGCCGCGAGCGGGATCGACGTCAGAGCGACGGCGCGCGACGCCCTCGCAGTCACGCGGGGTCCGTCCGACGCCGCCGGAACCACGCGGCGAGCAGCGCCCCGCCGATCGCGAGCGCGAGGTAGTCGATCGAGATGGCGAAGACCTCGTAGCGGACGTCGAGGTCGGCGCCGAAGAGCGCACCGAAGAAGATGAGGCCGCCGACGGCGAGGACCCCGGCGACGAGGAAGACCCAGCGGACGGCACCCGCGAGACGTCCCGACCCGACGACGGCGCCGGCCACGGCGAGGAAGGCGAGGCCGATGACGAAGTACCCGGCGTTCTCGAGCGCGATGAAGACGCCGTGGGGGTTGTAGATCGAGAACGTCGCCACCGCCGCGCCCTCCCCCCTTGCAAGGCTCGGCACGACGACCATGAGGTGGACGAGGTAGTCCCCGACGAGCAGCCCGGCAGCGAGTGTCGAGAAGGCCACCGCCACGAGCCCCGCGAGCCGCCCGCCGGATGGCCCGAGCTCGTGCAGGCTGGCGGTGACCGCGATGAAGCCGAGGGCCATGACGATCGCCGGGTAGATCCAGATCGAGTCGCCGACGACGAACGGTGCGGCGTCGGTGTACGGGTAGGGGATGCAGCCCGAGGTGCAGAGGACGCCGCCGCGCGGCGGCGTGAACACGCCGATGCCCAGGGCGAGCGCGGCGGCGAGCGCGGTGATCGCCGACGCCCCGGTCGCGAACAGGCGCGCGCTGATCACCGTGCGTTCCCCCGCGCTGATCGGACCGTCATCGGCCCGCGCCATCGCCATCCGGGATGACGGAGAGGAACAGGAGACCGGCCGCGACACGCCGGACATCCTCGCGGCTCGGCGTCTCGCCCTTCCGGACCGGCAGCCCCTGGTGCCGGGCGCTCCCGCGATATCGGGCGAAGTACCCGGCGGCGAGCTCGGTCCCTTCATCGCTCTCGCCCTGGACGACACGACCGATCGCGGCGACCGATCTGCCGCGGACGACGACGGTGAGCGGCCACGGCTCGATGAAGTTGCGCCACCAGCGCTTCGCCTCGGGCCGGCCGATCCGCACGACGTAGCCGGGACCGGCGGCCGCGTAGCGAATCGGGAGCTCATGAACGAGCCCCGTCCGACGTCCACGATAGGAGATGAGCAGGTTGGACCGGCTCGCAAGGCCATGGAACCGAGACCGGAGGATCCCCGCGAGGACGCCGTTGATCGCGGGCTGCCGGTAGGGTGCCGACGGGACGGGGACGACGGGGTGCGACGCGCTCATGCGACCATCCTTCGCGCCGCCCCGTCGTGGCGCGAGGGCCGGACGTCAGGCCGCCCGATGACCGAGGGACCGGTGGCAGCTGGCCTGGGCAGACCAGGAGAGCCGGAAGCCCTTGTGACGCGTCGCTTCCGCGCATCACTCCGGCGGCGATGGGGCTCGACCCTTCGCGACGCACAGTCGAGCGCGATCTCCCGCGAGCTCCGGCGATGCGGACGACCCGGCCACCCCGCGCCGCCCGACCCGGCGGGATCATGCCCGTCGCGTCGTACCTGGTGAGGCAGTCAGCGATGCGGGAACGACGCTACTTGCCGCACTCAGCGCATGTGGAGCCTCGCGAGGACCCAGTCGCCTTCCACGCGGTCCGGCACGCCGCGCAGCTTCTGGCCCTTCCATGGCGACTCGCTCCAGGTGAACGGCTTGCCGTCGATCCGCGCGGTGCCGTACTTCATCCAGAACGCCGTGGTCGTCGCGGACGGGTCGAGCACCCCGGCCAGGGCGGACGTGTAGCCGGTCAGCGACGCCGCGATGGCCTTCGCGTCGGCGGAGCCATCGGGGATCGTCTTGGGATAGGAGGTGATGCCGTACCCGAGGTCCCAACGGCCGTAGATGGACAGCGGGTTGGCCGAGTCGGTGTAGGTGATCAGCGCCCTGGCCGAATCGATGTCATGCACGCCCCCGATGCCGGCCATGAACTGGACCCGGCGAGCGGGCCTGTTGTCAGTGGACCCCAGCTCGTCCCGGATGAGGAGAGATGCCGGGAAGTTGATCCCGAGCAGGTGGTCGGGCTGCACAAGGTCGAGGTCGTAGGCGGTCGAGAGCCCGGCGGGCTTCGTGGTCACGGTCACCGGATCGTGGCCGTCGGAGCGGAAGAAGACGAAGCTCTTGTAGGACATCTCGACGAGGCCGATCTCGCGGGTCTTCGTGTCGACGACCATGTAGCCGTTCATGTACGTGCCCGACGCCTCGAGCGACACGTCGTGGAAGAACTCGTCGATCGAGGTGGCGAACTGCTCGGCGAGGGTCGCGCGCCAGAACATCCAGAGCGCGTCGATCTTCGGCTCGGTGTGCGACCAGCGGGCGGTCGTCTCGTTGAAGATCAGCCCCTTGTTCGTGTACCCGAAGTCGACGTTCGAGCCGAGGTACCCGGGGGCACCGGCGTTGAAGGTCATGAGGTCCCCAGCGACCCAGAGGGAGATCGTCTGGCTCTGGTCGAGGAACGAGTTCCAGTTGTTGTGCGCGAGGAAGATGTCGTCGGCGGTCACCTTGACGAACGCGGAGCACTTGCTCGGGCGGTCGTTCGCGAGAGCCGCGGGGGCCGGCGGGGCGTTGGCGGGCAGCACGTAGAGCAGGTCCTGGACCGCGTTGATGAAGTACACGTCCTCGAACGTGAGCGTCGGCGTCTCGTATCCGAGGGCCATCTCGGCGGGCGTGAAGGCGGGCAGCCACGTGCCGTCGAACGGCAGCGACGCCGGGGCAGCGAGCGTCGCGCCGTGGTAGATGCCGACGAGGCGATACATGAGGCGACGCAGGTTCTTCGACACGGTGGCGTCGCCCGTCGTGCCGATGTACCGCAGCGTGTAGTCCCAGTTCATCTGCAGCGTCCGGGCGGCCATCGCGATCTCGGCTGGCGAGGGCGGGATCTGCGTGGGGAAGGTATGCGACGGATCGGTCAGGTACGCGCTGTCCCACGCGTTGTCCCGCGCCGCGACGATCTGGGACTTCTGCAGGTGGCCCTCGATGAAGCCGGCCTCGTACTCGGCCCGGAACACGTTCGGGTCGTTGCTCACGATGCTCGTGTTGAAGGTGTTGCCCACCTTCTCGATGACGCCGCCCGAGTCGGCATCGATCGTGTAGCGGGTCAGGCCGGCGGCCGCCCCCGCGGGTGCGCCGGTCGGCGACGACGCGGCGGAACCGCACGCGCACACCAGGGACGCGACGAGGACCAGGGACGCGGTGAGCGCGAGCGTGACGACGGCGCGCGGGCGAGAGGTATCCATGGGAGGACTCTCGCTCGGAAGCGCCCGGGGGGGCAAGAGCCGTACGGGTCGCCGATGGGGGCCACCAGTGACCCGCACGCCCTCGGTCTGGCGTCGCCGGCGCGCTTCGCGGCGCTGGCACGCACCTGTCGCATAGGGCGCTCAGGACCGTCTCGGCTGCCTCGAGCTTGCCGGAGGGAACGCGCGGTCCGTGACCGCACGGGACCTGGCGCCCGCCCCCGGTAGACTGATCGGCCTTGCAGCAGGAGCCCGCTTTGATCGTGCGCCCCGCCCCCGGCCTCCTCCGGCGCGTCCGCGCTTCGCTCCTCTCGTCGATCGGTGATGTCGCGTTCGGGATGGAGGATGGCGCCGTCTCCGTCGCGGGGCTCGTCTTCGGGGTCGCCGCGAGCACGAACGACAGCCAGATCGTCCTCCTGGCCGGTGCGACCGGCGCAATCGCCGGGGCGGTCTCGATGATGGCCGGGACGTACCTCGACGTGCACTCGGAGCGCAGTCGCGCCGCCAGCCTCGTAGAGACGGCGCGACGCGCGATCGCGGCGGACCCGATCGGGACCCGCGTGCGGATCGCCACGAGCCTCCGAACGGCGGGCTTCACCGAGAACGAGGCGGAGGGGGTCACCAACGCCTTCGCGCGCAACCCGCAGGCGCTCCTCGATTACATGACCGCCGTCGAGCTCGGGGTGCGGCCGGTGTCCGGCGCTTCGCCGTGGACCCACGCGACGTGGATGTTCGTCGCCGATCTCTTCGCCGCCAGCATCCCCGTCATCCCGTTCGCGCTGTTCGACATCGAGACGGCCCGCGTCGTCTCCCTCGTCGTGACCGGCGCGCTCATGGCGGTCCTCGGAATCGCCCGGGGCCGGATCGGGCACGAGCCTGTCTGGCGGACAGTGCTCCAGACGATGGCGATCGCCGGGGCCGCCGCGCTCGCAGGCGTCCTCATCGGGCGCTTCGTCACGCGGTAGCCTGCGGCGGCCCTGCGCCTCGGGGCACCGCTCATCCCGGCTCTCATACACGGACACGACGCCGCCCCGAGGCGTTGGCGATCGACGTCGCACTGGCCTCAGGAAGTGGCGCCGAAGTCGACATCCTTCGTCTCGACCGTCCCTGCCGTCCGCCCCGGCGCCGTCTGGTGCGTCCAGTACAGGTTCGTGTGCGCGATGACCTGGTTCGGCGGTGGCGCACCCCATGCGGTCTGGTCGTCCGTCGTGTGGGCGTCGCTGACAAGGGTCGCGTCGTACCCCCGGACGAACGCGCCGTGGAGCGTCGAGCGGATGCACGCATCGGTCTGCGCGCCGACGACGACGAGCCGCCCGACGCCGAGGCCCGCCAGCACGGTCTCGAGGGTGGTCGCCTCGAACGCGTCGCCGTAGCTCTTCTCGACGAGCGGCTCGTCCTCGCCCGGGGCCAGCTCGGGGACGATCCGCCAGTCGTCGCTCCCCCTCGCAAGCCCCTCGTCGGAGTGCTGGACCCACACGACGGGGACCCGTTCGCGCCGCGCCCTCTCGACGAGGCTGCCGACGTTCGCGACGACCGCGTCGCGCTCGTGCGCCCCCTCGACGACGCCGTTCTGCACATCCACGACGACGAGTGCCGTGTTGGGCCGGTTCTCCAGTGTGGTCATGGTCTCCCCCTGCTCACCGCGGGCTCCTGCATCCGTCTACGGTAGGCGCGACGACCCGCCCGGCCAAGCCCGCCGCGATGCCCTGCATCCCTCGCCGTCACGCCCCTGAGCGCACCCGCTCAACCAGGCCGGCTCAGTGCGTGAAGAACTCGCCGAGGTCGTTCGCGGTGCAGGTCTGCGCGAGGCACCCGAGGCCCCACGCGTCCTCGATCGTCCGGACGAGCGAGTAGTGC